>JBJKOR010000521.1:0-5980 GCA_046707185.1 Anaerolineales bacterium
GTCAAATCATAAAGACAGGCGCGTTCGCGCGTGGCGGTATGTTCCTTTTCGAGGCGGTCAAAATAAGGAGGCTTGATCCATCCGCCCCAATTGCGCTGATCTTCGCCCATGCGCCGCGACGGCTTGCCGGGGTCATAATAATTGACGCGCTCCCAACCGAACTTCTCGCCGAAGACCGCGCCCAGCTCCAGCTCGCGGTGATAGACCGGGCTAAGGCGATGGGGGCGCGCCCATTCGAATTCATCGTTCGGGAAGCGCAGACGATAATAATATTTCACGCTTTCGCGCGTCCGCTCGCAGGCATATTGCGGATCGGCGTAGTAGTTGCTGAAGCGCGTGGCTTTGTAAGCGTACACATCCATGGTCGGTTCGCCGCCGATGATCCATTCCGCCATCAGTTTTCCAACGCCGCCCGCGCCGCCATAGCCGTTGAGTGAAAAACCCGCCGCCATCCACATGCCGCGCACACCCGCCATTGGTCCGAGAATGGGTTGGGCATCCGGCGAATATGCGCCGGGATGACAAACCAATGTGATAATGCCCGCTTGATCCAAAAACGGTAATCGTCTTATTGCGCCTTCCAACAATTGCTCGAAGCGATCCATATCGGGAGGCAACGTCGCGTTGCCATGTTCCCACGGCACGCCGTCAATCCAACGCGCAAACGGATTTGGTTCATACCCGCCAATTACAAGTCCGCCTTGTTCCTGTCGCATGTAAACCAAATTTTCCGGGTCGCGCAAGCACGGAGTCTTTTCTTCGAACTCGTGACCCGGCACTGCTTTCAATGCAATATGTTGATGGTCTACCGGAGTGGTGGGGAAGTACAGACCCGCCATCGCCGCAATGCGAGGCGCCCACATGCCCGCCGCGTTGACGACCAGCTCCGTTTTGATCCTGCCTTTGTCAGTGACAACCGCGGTGATCTCGCCTTTCGGCGAAAGCTCGATTCCGGTGACGCGCGTGTTGGTGTAGACCGTCACCCCAAGCTGTTTGGCGAAATTGACCATGCTGGTCGTGACCGTATATGGATCGAGTTGTCCGTCGCGCGGCAGGTAGACTGCGCCGTATAAATCCTTCTTCGTGATCTGCGGCATGTGCTTCACCGCTTCATCCGGACCGATGACTTCGCAATCCAATCCCAAGGCTTTGGCGCGGCTGACGCTTCGTTCCAAATCCAACAGCGACTCTTTCGTGGAGGCGACGCGCAAACTTCCAACGTGATTGAACAAGCCCAATTCACTATACAGTTCGATGCTATACATGCGGAATTTCAACATGGTTTGCGCTGTGGAAAATTGTGTAACAAGTCCCGCCGCATGAGAAGATTCGCCGCTGGCGATCTCGCCTTTTTCCAGCAAGACGATATCTTTGCGTCCCATCTTCGCCAAGTGATATGCCACTTGCGCCCCGACAATCCCCCCGCCGATCACTATGATTTGTGCCTGATCTTTCATGTGTTCATATCCTCTTTCCAGGCCCTAAAGGTTTCTAAAAACCTTTAGGGCCTTTCAAATTATGATTTTTGCACATCGTTCAACCAGCCGTTGAATTCTTCCGAATCCATTTTTGTAACAGCCCTATCCCAACGCTCCACCGCCCAGCCCCAAAAGTCAAAGTCGATCTTCGATATTTTTGCCTGAATTGCGGCCCATAACCCCCAGCCCACATCAGACATGATCATATTCAATTTCATGCGCGCAATCTTATCCGATGCTGCAGAACCGAAATAAGCGAAGCAAACTTCACCGATTTGATGGTCGTTGAATTGCATTTCCTGACATGTATTCCCCAATTCAAATGTCGGGTCGTTGTTTCCGCTGTACTCGTAATCAATGAGACGCAGCGATTTTCCGTCATCAATATAATTTTCTGCGAGCAAGTCATTGTTGCATGGAACAGTTGACAACGGATGAACCGACATCGCTTTTTCGATTTTTGTCACGCTGGGCATTCGGTCCAGGTACCCGTCTGGCATGGGAATGGAACGGTCGCGACAAATTTTGAGATAATATTCCGTGAGGCGGAACATGTTGAAGTCCGTGAGGAAGCGGGGACCGGCGTGTAATTTTTTAATAGATTGTGCCATGCGCGTCGGCATCCCCGGCGCGTTCAATGATTCCTTCGACATGGTTTTCCCATCGATGAATTCCAAGACCATAGCTTGATAATCGGGAAGATAATAAAGAACCTTCGGTCCAACCCCCGCCTCGGCTGCGGCTTTTGAATTGAAATATTCGTTGTTCCGATCGATTGCAAGAAGTTCCGTACTTGTCCCCGGCACGCGAATAAAAAAAGGTTTCCCCTCCACCTCGACTTTGTAATTGGTATTGGTCAACCCGCCTGAAATGGGTTGAATCGAAATAGATTTCCCTTTCCAGTCTTCTATTTTCGATACAGCCTCTTCAATGATTGTCATGAACATCTCCTCATCTGGTGAGACAGACCCTAAGGGTTTTTAATACCCTTAGGGTCTCACATACTTTTACTCGGGCGGAATCTCTTTGAAGGCGAAATCCACGTTGATGCCCTTGGATTTTTGGCTGTTCTTGACAATCATGTACCAGATCCATGAGACGGCGAGGACGCCG
Organism: Anaerolineales bacterium; assembly: GCA_046707185.1. Classification (GTDB taxonomy): domain Bacteria; phylum Chloroflexota; class Anaerolineae; order Anaerolineales; family Villigracilaceae; genus Fen-1038. The sequence continues at coordinate 2,592 of JBJKOR010000521.1, forward strand.
AACACAACACTGTATGCCAGCGTACTCGTGAGTCCTAATTGCGAGTAGAACATGAACATGATAAGCATCACACCGCCCAGCACGAAACCGACTGCGCCGAAGATGGTTACAAGCGGGATGTTGCCAACCTTGTACTTGGCACCTGGGGAGGCCTCATATACTTCCTTCGCACGATAAGGCAGAAGCGCGCCTGCTAGGCAGGTGATTACGAACACATAGCCGCAGGCGAACGTGACCCCTAATGTCAAACCAGCCCACGCACCCCATAAGTTGTAAACCAGGATTACAGGAATGCTGGCGATGAAATAGGCCCAGTGAGCGTTGGCTGGCGTATGGCGTTTCTCATCCACAGCGCTGATCCAATCCGGGAGCAGGCGGTCGAGTGACATAGCTACCATGACACGTGTCATACCGATGTAGCAGTTGTGTACAATCTGATGCGAGTTGAGGATGTAACCGATACCGATCAAAAGGACGATCCACGGGCTAGCCGTAAGTGCCACTGCGATGATGTTCGGCCACAACCAGAAGCCTTGGATCGTTGCTTGGCTCACACCGGACCAGTAGCCAGCTCCAGCCACATATAGGAATTGTGATCCCACAGCATTCTCAAGTGCCCAAGCCAAGACGGCCAGCAGAACGCCCGTGAAGATCAACGAACCAACAATGATGAACAGCTGGCTATTGAAGGAACGCGCATTCTTGATTTCGCCGTTCTGCTGCGCTGAATAAGTTGCCCACTGCAGGGAAGTCCACGCAATGGGGGCTACGAGCAAGGTTGCCAGCAGACTGAACGGTGGATTCAAATTTATCCCCGCGGCTTTCGTAGCGCTAATGGCGGTCTGTACAAAGTCCTTTGTACCTCCAATCGCAAGAGCGAAGGAATCGATTTTGCCCATGGAAGTTCCTGGGTTATTCACAAAAAGTACTACCAGCATGGTCACGAAAGCCAACAGGGTACCTGCGATCATCACATTTTGGAATCGGATATAGTTCTTGAAACCGCTGATCAGAATCAACGCGGCCACAAAAGCATTCAAAATGCTTGTGATGATGATGCCCCAAGGACTTGTAAACCATAGCCCCAGGGCGGACATGGCATGACTTCCCATCGTTGCACCCAGACCGAGGAAAAGCGGCGCGAAGCCGAGATAGGAAAGTAGCCAGCCTGAAAGTGCCACCCATTGCAGGATCCAGATGACATAGCCAGACATCACAACGGTAAAGGCTAAGCCGCCGCCAAACACGCGGCTTTGGAACACATAGTCACCACCGGAACGGGGCAGGGCTGTTGAAAGCCAGACATAGACAAGAGCAATTGGTACTTCAATTACCATTGCCAGAAGAATGCCCCACACCAGCTTGCCGCCCGGCAGAGCTCCTGGTGCCCACAAATATGTCCACGGGAAGATCAAGCCCATCGTCAAAATATTGTAGACGAAGGCCGCAAATGGGGACATGACACGCACAAGTCCCGAGGCCTTGCGGGTGAAAACTTCCGGTTTTGCAGAATTTGCTTGAGCAGTCATTACATTTCTCCTTTGGTAAATGCTTCGAATCATAACAACGGAACAATCCCTTCAACTACGTTTCATTTCATGCGCACCTCCTATCGATTTTTCTATCCGCTCGTCATCTGATATCCCTTGATTTCGCCATCGACAAAATTCACCAGACAGCCGCGTAAGATTCCCTCTGCATATTCGCTGCCTGGATTAATACACGTGGTACGCCCAATCTTTGCCACGGATTGCGATTCGTGAATGTGGCCGTGCAATCCCAGCATCGGCTGGTATTTTTCGATCGCGGCGCGGACTGATTGACTGCCAGCGCCATACAGAACCACTTGTCCTCCCTCGATGATGTGTTCCGGCGGATCTTTTGACCAGTCCAGCATGGGGCACGTATCCAACGTTGAATCCTTCGGCGGGTCGTGGAAATTGAAAATGGTTTTGGTCAAATCCGGAACTTTTTTGATCATATCCTCGATCATTGTTCCGAGTTGTTCATCCGTTACTTCACGGGGGGTCTTCCAGGGCGTGGGCGTACTGAACCCTACCGAGATCATCGAATGATCATCATCCACCATCATCGCTTCGCCTTCACAAGCGAAGAAGGACTTTGTTCCTTCACGTTTAATGGCGGTCAGCACTTCAGGGGCATCATCGTTGCCTCCGGTCACGAAACATTTGATTCCCGTTCCGTTCAAACGTTCCTCGGCCAAATCCACCCAATGACTCAATCTCTGTTTGGCCTGTTCATGGAACAAGTCGTCGACCGCTTTGGTGTCGGCAGATACAGCGTGGAATTCATCTTCATCCATGACCTTGTAGTAAAACCCTAAAGTGTCGAGCCGGTCGGTGAGTCGTTTAAGCTCTTCCTGCGTGCTCAAGTGTTCCACGCGTCCTTGAACCGTAGCGCGATAATTTCCATTGCCTTCCTTGATAATGGGGATCAGCAGCTTGCCAGTGATGTCCCCGCCCATCACAATAACATCTGCTTCGTAAAATTTACCGGCGTTGATAAACTTCCGGTAGGTGCGTTCCGAACCATGCAGATCGGTCGCGAAATATAATCGGGTCGCTTTCTTGCTTGGTTTTTTGGAAAAGAAAGGCATCTCTCAACTCCTGGAAATGAAAAGCCTGATAACCATACGCACAGTTATCAGGCTTTGATGGGTTTTGCCTCGGCGATCAGGCACCCCACGGAATGAGCCGCCAGGGACTCTATCGCCGAGACGTCAATGGCCTCATCGGTGATGAACTTATCGACCTCGTCGAGGCCTGCCAGTTGGAAATTGGAAACCGTGCCCCATTTGCTATGGTCGGCGACAACAATCACTTGACCTTTGGTCTGCTCGATCATCAACTTGACGACCTCCGCTTCGGCATTCGATGGAACTGTGCAGCCGTGTTTCAAGCTGATTCCATCCACGCCGATGATCGTCTTATTGGCATAAACTTGCTTTAGATTCTCGATGGCGAATCGCCCTGTCGTGGATAAGGAGCGGGGTTGGAATTCTCCGCCGATCAAAAAATATTGGAAGCCGGGTTCCCTCATCTCGAGTGCGGCATAGAAGTTATTGGTAAACACGGTGATATTCGCATTACTCCGAATTTGATGGATCACCTGTGTCGTAGTCGTGCCGCTGTTGATAAAGACAATATCCCGCTCCTCGATCAGGGAAGCGGCAGCCGCGCCGATCTGTTGTTTTTCTTCAGGATGTCTTTCCGCTCTTTGTCGATATTCCGGTTCCAGCGTGATCCGCTGACTCAGCATGGCTCCCCCATGCGTCCGTTCGATAATCCCTTTTTGTTCCAGCCATTCCAGGTCGCGCCATACCGTTGCTTCGGAAGTTTCCAGCATTTTATAAAGATCAACTGTTCGGG
>JBJKOR010000522.1:0-5600 GCA_046707185.1 Anaerolineales bacterium
ACGGATCGAGGAACTGAGGCAAGCGCAGAAGAACGCCGCGCGCAACGGCAAGATCCTGGTCGCCTCCGACGAACACTTCTGGCTGCCGATCCTGAACGACTTGCCCGATGTCGAGCACCTGGGCAGACAGGCGCACCGCTCGCCATATGGCACATTCGAGCCTGCGGCCGATATGCCCTTTCATAACGCGTTGTGGTTCACACCCAAGCTTGGCGTTGAACTTCCTCCCGCGTTGAAAAGCATCAAGGAATGGACACCCGCTGGGGCGGTGGTGGACATGAATGCCCGCACGGTGAGCATCCAGGTCGAGGAAATCGAGATCACTTTCACTGGCATTGATGTCAGCCTAAACGCGCACGAACTGCTGAGGGAGATCAACCAGGAACTGGTGCGCGTCAATGCGGGTGTGTATGTGTACCGCATCGAGCCTGTGGATGAGATTTCTCCCGTGCGCCATCTGTATTCTGATGGACGAATTCCCGCTCTCAGCAACGCGCACACTCGTGCAGATGTGACGGGTTACGCCGTCTTGAAAGACCGCCCTTACCAACAGACACTCGTTTACGTCGGGATCGCCGCGCACAAGACCAGCGTGGAGAGTCTGTGGGCATCACTCATCCGCGGCCGCGGCAGTTGTTCCCTGCGCGGCGCGTCTGTGTTGGCAGATGGCGAAGTCAAGATGGTGACCCAGCCGCTGGCGGAATTCAACGTCCTGCATGCGGGCATCCTGTGCCGCAAAGTTTTACCTGGAAAATGGGAAGCAAAGGATGACGCGGTCTATGCCTTGGTCTTTGAGCAGGACAAAGACGTTGAGTCAGAGTTGCAGTCGCTGGCGCTAAAACGATTGCAGGAAGCGCTGGCGTTTCCCATCCCGGACACGTGGGCGGAGACTCTCTGGGAACATGCGCTGGAGGCGGAATATATCCAGCGGCTGGAAACTGGCGGCGACTGCCGCGGCGGAGTACGGATCGATTTGACAAAACCCTGGCAGGAACTGGTGCAGAACCTGCTTGAGCAGGAAGTCCTCACCGTATAGGAGAACACGATGTTTCAATCCATTCAAGTAGGCGAGATATTCGATTTGCAGAACGCACAGATTTCCGAAGATCATCCGGCATACTGGCTGGCGCAGTTGCGCAAAGCCGACTGGCATCGCCTATTGAATTTTGTGAATGTGAGGCTGCCTGTGAAAACGAAGAAACAGGCATTGGCAGAAACGGCACTCCAGCGTTTTGAGTTCGCCCATTGCGATGGTCGCAGCGAAGTCTGGCAGTTGTGGACCGAGACGCGCAAGGAACACCGCACCCTAGTGATCCAGTTTCGTCATTCTGACTCGGATTGGTCACGCGGGTTGCCGGAGTTCGTTGACCTGGAAAAGAAGGAACCGCTCAGTTTCGTGAACATCGCCGGGCGGTTGTTCTGCCGTGTGAAGTAAGAAAACAAATTCAACCCAATCCCCCACGCCGTTCTTGGCATGGGGGATTTTCATTTCAATAAGGAGATTGATATGCGCCCTCCCGCTTTGGAGAAAATGGGCTTTTATCAAACATCAATAAACGTAGCCCAATTACTCAAAACCTATTTCCAATCCGCCGAGACCGGTCGCTTGCTCGATCCATGTGCCGGTGAAGGCACTGCGGCTTCCATTCTGGCAAAAGCCTTGAACTGCCAGAGTTGGGGTGCGGAACTTTCCCCAGCGCGCGCCGCGCTTGCCTCGGAGAAGATGGACCGCCTGTTCAACGCGCCCTGGGGGTCCTGCCATCTCACCAACGAGTCCATCACCCTGTTGTTCCTCAATCCACCCTACAGCCATGACCGTCTTGGTGACCAGAAACGATTGGAATTGGAGTTCCTGAAATCCACCACACCGAAATTAATGCGCGGCGGCGCGTTGGTCTACATCGTGCCTCATGCGCTGTTGCGCGACCTGGATGTGGCTTCGCATCTGGCCGGGTATTACGAACAGATTACCGTATACCGCTATCCGGAAACGGAGTTCAACCAGGTCATTGTGTTGGCGGTAAAGCGGCAAAAGTTCAAAGTGCCCTCCGCCGAGGAAGTGCGACAGGTACAAACGTGGGCGGATGTGGAACCGCCGATTTTGGAGGCTGTGTCTGAACCTGTGTACGCTCTCCTACCCGCCTCGGACAAAGGCGCGAGTGGACAGCCGGTTCGCTTCACCCGCCTGGACTGGCAGCCGGAAGAGATCGTGGATGCCACGCAAAAGCGCGGCGTGATGGCTTCGAAGGAATGGTTGGACCTGATCAACCCCTCGCGTGCATTGGGCAAGTTCAAGCAGCCGGTCATGCCCTTGAAGAAGGGACACGTGGCCATGCTGATGGCCTCCGGCATGATGGGCACGCTGCACCTGAACGATGAGGATGGCCAGCCCATGCTGGTGAAAGGCCGCGTGGTGAAGGTCACGGAGAAGGTGGAAGAGAAAGTCGGCAAGGATGGCAAGACCACTGCTGAAGTCTTCCGCGACCGCTTCGTCTCGACCGTGGCAATCCTGCGCCAGAGCGGGATCGAGATCATTGACAAAGTCGAGCCGCTCTCGAAGTTCATGCACGAGTATGGCGACCAGATCGGTGCTCATATCCTGTCTACGTATCGTCCATTGTATAACTTCGATCCCACCCAGGAAGAGATTGCCATACTGGACACGTTGGGTACGAAGCGCAAGCCACTGCCGGGACAGGAAAAGCCGGGGCTGCTTCCGACTCAACGTCATATTGCCGCGGGAATGGCACGGGCGATCAAGAAACACGGCGTAGGAAACTTGCAGGGAGAAATGGGAGCCGGCAAGTCGATTACGGGTGCGGCAGTCATGGAACTGCTGAATGCTTATCCTGCCATCGTGCTTTGCCCGCCGCATCTGGTTCCCAAATGGATTCGCGAGATCGAAGAAACCATTCCGGGCGCCAAAGCGATGGAACTGAGCCGCATCGGTCGCAATGCAGATGATCCAGGCGACGTCAATGACGTGCGCAGGTTCCTGCAACTGTATAAGGCAGGGAAGTTGGGAACGAAGGCTGTGGTGATCATTGCCAATACTTCTGCAAAATATGGCGCAGGTTGGGAACATGCTGTTGCCCGAAAGAAGTTTGTTGACGAGGAGGATAGTCGCGTGTTTGAGGCCCTGACCTGCCCTGAATGCGGTTCACCCATTCAGATTGTTCTGCCCGGTGGGTTGGTCGCCACAGCAACCACGCTGGAAGAATTGGGAGACAAGCGCCGGTTCTGTCAGGCTGAAATCACAGGTTATGAATTGGATGAACATGGACGGCTGGTCCGCGATGAACTAGGCAACCCGGTTTGGGGAAAGCGGATTTGCGGCGCGCCGTTGTTCCAATTCACTGGACGAAGATGGGCGATTGCGGAATACATTGCCAAACATGCAAAGAGCGCATTCAAGATGCTGATAGGGGACGAGTGTCACGAATATAAGTCCAAAGCCTCGGATCGGGGTATTGCATTTCACCAGCTTGTCGGCGCAACCAAATACACTTTGACTCTGACGGGCACGTTCTTCGGTGGCCGTTCGACCTCCATCTTCTGGATTCTGCACCGTCTGAACGCTGGTGTGCGGAAAGACTTTACCTTCAACGATGAGAAACGTTGGGCGCGCTTGTATGGTGTGTTGGAGACAACTCGCAAAAGCAAACGCACCGAAGAAGATGGAGACGAGGATGGTTTTACCGGCAATCGTCGTTACCAGAACCAGGCGAAGGAACAGCCGGGCATCTCGCCTGCCATTGGGAACCGTCTGCTCGATACGACGGTCTTCCTGTCGCTGAAAGATTTGGGACTGGCCCTGCCTCATTATGCAGAAGAAGTCGTAACACTGAACATGATGGACGAGCAAGGCATGCAGTATCGCTCTATGGAGAAGAAACTGCGCGATTTGGCGCTCAACAACCGCCGCTATCTCTCGACCTGGTTGCAGTGGACTCTGGCTCGCCCGAATTCCGCCTTCCGCGATGAAGTGGTGGAGATTGATGAAGTGGATCGCAAGGGCGAGTTCCTACGTAGGCGCCAACTGATGACGCTTCCCGCCGTGGTTGACGGAAATACCATGCCCAAAGAAGGCTGGTTGGTGGATTTCTGCCGCTCGGAACGCCAACAGGGACGCAAGGTGTTGATCTACCTTCGTCAAACAGGAACTCGCGACATACAGGATCGCATCCTGAGAATCCTGCGGGATGGAGGCGTGCGCGGTGAGGTATTGTCTTCCAGCGTCAATCCACGCAAGCGAGAAGAGTGGATTGCCAAACGGACGTTTGGTTTGGACGCGCTAATAGTAAACCCCATGCTGGTGCAAACCGGCCTTGACTTGATTGCCTTCTCATCGGTGGTGTTCCTCGAAATTCAGTATTCCCTCTATGTTTTATGGCAAAGTCTCAGGCGTGTGTGGAGGCTGGGGCAGACCAAACCGGTGAAGGCAGTCTTCTCGGTCTACAACGACACAATGGAATCGCGTGCCCTGGCGCTCATCGGCGCGAAGATGAAAGCCGCGCAACTTTTGTACGGAGATGAGATCGGCGGCGCAATCGTCCCGGAAGAGGACGGTGACATTCTGATGAAACTGGCGCGGGAAGCGTTGGAGTCTGCCGACCTGCCCGATCTGCAATCGCTGTTCGCCGACGAAGTGGTTGTCTCCAACTCACCGATGGGATGCCCGACGGCTCCGAGCGCGCCGTTGCCGGTTCCAGAGACGCCGCAAGTCGTCTCCTGGGCGGACTGGATGTCTCAAAGGAGTGTGGCAGTGAGGTCTAGCAGCCGCGGACGTTCCCGGCAGGCAGAGCAAAATCAAATCTCGTTATTCTAAAACGACACCAGTCCAGGTGTTTCATCCGGGCTGGTGTATCCTGTTCAGGAGGATCGTGATGGAAGGAAAGCCAAGATGCAAAAAGTGTGGTCGGGTGCTGAAGTCTCCTGCGAGCATTGCAAGGGGAATCGGCCCCAAATGCGCGGGAGTTGGTGCGACACGGGGAAAGAGCGTTTGTGTCAGAATGAAGCGGAGTTCCAGAAGGGCATATGCGAGTGTAGACGCAGGTGGTCGGCAAGCGCCGCTCTTCACTGGCGAAATTTCTGTCAAGCCCTTGAGCAAGAGAGAGCAATATCGCCGGCGACGAGAGGAACGCAGGCGCATGTTTGAAATGCGCGATGTGTTCCAGTGCGGCTTGCTGTTGCCGCAGCGCAAGCCGCTGGTGTATGAGCCGTTGGAGGACGGTAATTGGAAGGAAAGTCCGAGTGGCAGAATAATCTCGCACGAGAGATTGCAGAATTATCTGCGGCGATACCGGTTTATCTAAACAGCATGCCCCTGATGGTGTGAAAATCAGGGGCCTTTTTGTTTTAAGCGCATTGCTTAATTCCCTATTCAAAAATCATGCAGCACTATGTGAATGGACCCAAGTTCTCAGGCGGTACTGTTGAAATCTCTTTTTTAGCCACAAATCAAAACTCTTGATAGATAAGGAAGATGTTTATGGACGTTGAGATCGGGCTTTTTCGATGCGCTTCATTGCATTACTAATAGTCACTAACTGATCAAGTGCTTCATGGGCATCAATTCCTACCCAATGTTTATCTTTAGG
>JBJKOR010000523.1:0-2677 GCA_046707185.1 Anaerolineales bacterium
CAAATCTTTCGCCGGGATTCCAATTCCATCATCGATTACGGAGACTTTTATGTAACCCGGTATAAGTTCGCTTGTTACCAGGATGTGCCCGCCTGCATTGGTAAATACAATGGCATTCTTGACCAGGTTGCTCAGTGCAATCCCAATCTTGTTGCCGTCCACTTCCAACAGCGCGTCCTCGAGGCTGGGTTCGGCTTTCAGGGTTATATTTCGCTGGAGGGCCATATCGGAAAAAGAAGCAACCACTTCCTCGATCACGTGTCTGATCGAAACCAAGCCCTGACGAACGCGGGCCGCCCCGCTTTGGAAATTATCCATGTTGGCGAGACTCTCGATGATCTCCTTGAGCCGCGCGGCATTCTTGATGATCACATTCAATTGCTCGTGATATTCCTCGCTCAACATCTCGCGCAGAAATGTTGCATGGCCGAGGATCAGCCCCAGCGGAGTACGGAGTTCATGCGAGGTAATGCCAATGAACTCGCTTTTGAGACGGTCGAGTTCGGCAATCTCGGCATTTCCCGCTTCGACGCGCTGCTGCAGATTGGCATTGGCAACGGACATGGGGGTCAGCGTCGCCAGCGTCTCTAGAATTACAGTGTCATCCTCGGTATAATGAGCATCGCCTGTTTTATTGACAACTTCCAGCACACCGAGCGGTCTGGCTTTGACCGTCAGCGGAACGGCAAGGATGGAGCGCGCTTCGAGGCCCAAAGCGATTTCCAACGCGCTGAGCTGTGTACGATCCGCTTTGGCGTCAGGAATATGAAGCGCTTTCATTTCACGATATACCCCGCCTGCTGCGCTGTCTCTCGTCGACAGGCGGATGCCATGCGTTTCATTTTGGTATGGAACAGAGGCGATGACTTCCAATTGGTTGTCGGTTTCGTCATATTCCAGCACAGACGCCGCTTCGCTGTCGGTAAGAGCACAGGCTTCGGACAAAATGGATTTGAGGAATGAATCAAGATCGGGCACGGCGCCGAGGCTGCGTATAAGTTCGAGGAGGATCGGTTCGCTATCCATACGCAGAAGGATTATACTGTTATCTTCTTGTCATTGCGAGTGGTGTTTTTCGCATCATGGAAAGGACGCACGCGACCGCTGCTTCTCGTAATGCCAATAAAAAATAAATAAATAGGAGACAATGTATGGCAAAGAAAAAAGTTCGCGTCGCGGTCATTGGCGTGGGCAACTGTGCATCCGCGCTGGTTCAAGGGGTGCACTTCTACAAGGAGACCCCTGATGACGCCACCGTGCCCGGATTGATGCACGTCAATCTTGGCGGTTATCATGTTCGCGACATCGAGTTCACTTTTGGGGTCGATATCAACACGACCAAAGTGGAGGAGGATCTTCCAGATGCAATCTTCGCCGAGCCAAATAACACTTATAAGTTTTGCAACGTCCCAACGCTGAATGTGCCGGTGGTACGCGGCATGACCCATGACGGCCTGGGCAAATATCTTTCACAAGTCATCGAGAAAGCGCCCGGACCCACGGCAGATATCAAGGGGCTGTTGAAGGAGACCAAGACTGATGTGGTGGTCAACTTCCTGCCAGTTGGTTCCGAAGAAGCCACCAAATGGTATGTGGAACAAGTCATCGCAGCAGGATGCGCGTTTGTCAACGGAATTCCGGTGTTCATCGCTTCGCAAAAATATTGGGGTGACCGCTTCCGTGAGGCGGGTCTGCCAGTGCTCGGCGACGACATCAAATCGCAAGTCGGCGCGACGATTCTGCACCGCGTCCTCGCTACGCTGTTTGTGGATCGCGGCGTTCGCATCGACCGCACCTACCAGCTTAACTTCGGCGGCAACACCGACTTCCTCAACATGCTCGAACGCGAGCGTCTCGAAAGCAAGAAGATCTCCAAGACCGGCGCGGTTACCAGCATGATCCCCTATGATCTCGGCAAGGACAACATCCACGTTGGTCCGTCCGATTATGTGCCGTGGCTCACCGACCGCAAGTGGTGCTACGTCCGCATGGAAGGCACCACCTTTGGCGAAGTGCCGCTCAAACTCGAGGCCAAGCTCGAAGTGTGGGACAGTCCCAACTCAGCGGGCGTGATGATCGATGCAATTCGTTGTGCGAAGATCGCGTTGGATCGCGGTCTCAGCGGACCGATCGTTGGACCCTCTTCGTATTTCTTCAAGACGCCGCCCAAGCAATTCCGCGATAGCGTGGCGCGCGAAGCCGTGGAAGCTTATATTAAAAGTGACGCAGCCGAGGAAGAAGGAACGAGCAAGAAGTAAAATGTAAGAGGTGAAATGTGAAAAGGCACATCGAGAGATGTGTCTTTTCTGTTATTATTGTGCGGATTAAGATTTTCTATGAACAAAAACAACTTCTCCCCCTTCGACAAGTTCCCCAGAAAAACACTGGGACTTCGCAGGACAGCGATTCTCGCTGTTTACCGCCCTTTCTTGACCTTCACTTTGCTCGCCATTCTATTGAGCGCATGCCAGCCTCAAGCTCCAACTGCAAACCCAAGCGCGGCAATGACGGAGGCCGTACAGACTGCCTTCGCGATACTTCAACAAGCCCAACCCACAGCAACGCCAACTGAAGCGGTTACCCCCACGCCAACTCTTCCTTTGACTCCTCCGGCGTTGCCGGCCGCATTTACCACCAATGCACTCAACCCGCTCGATACGCCGCATACCTATATCCG
>JBJKOR010000524.1:0-2879 GCA_046707185.1 Anaerolineales bacterium
AATAAAAGCGCGGGAAGCTGGTCTGTTGGCCATGCTGGGCGTGGCGAACATCTCAGTTTATCGAAAGCCGCGCATCGCGCTGCTCTCCAGCGGCGATGAACTAGTGCCGGTCGAAGCGCGGTTGACACCGGGAAAGATTCACGACTCGAATTCCTATATGTTGTCGGCGCTGATTACAGATGCAGGCGGTGACCTTTTACCGCTTGGTATCGCACCTGACAAAAGAGAGGCTATCCAGTTTTTATTTGATCAAGCCATTGGCATGAACGCTGACCTGATCATCTCGTCGGCTGGCGTTAGTGTGGGCGCGCTGGATTATGTAAAGGAAGTTGTCGAGTCGGATGGCGAGTTGGATTTCTGGCGCGTGAACATGCGTCCCGGAAAACCTTTGGCCTTTGGGAATTATCGCGGCGTGCCGTTCGTCGGATTGCCAGGGAACCCCGTTTCGGCCTTTGTGGGCTTCGAAGTTTTTGCCCGTCCCGCCATCGGACGGCTGGCCGGATTGAAAACGGTACCCCGCAACAAGGTTAAGGTAAGACTCGCCGAAGCCGTCGAGTCAGATGGACGCGAAAGTTATCTGCGCGCCGTTGTCGAGGAGCGCGAGGGCGTCTTATCTGCAAATTTGACCGGGCATCAAGGCTCGGGAAATTTATTATCGCTGGTTCAGGCAAATGCTTTACTTATCGTGCCCGCTGGGGTAAAATCGCTTCCCATTGGCGGCCGAGCGGATGCTTGGATGCTTTGAGGTAAACATGGATAAATGGTTATTCAGGATTTCGATTGCGCTGGCCCTGCTTGGTTTGGCCGTCGCGATTTACATGACGATATTTAAATTAACTGACAACGCCAGCATGTGAAGTGGCAACGGAGGTTGTTCAAAAGTCAATTCAAGCCCCTATGCAGAAATCTATGGAATCCCCGTAGCCCTGATCGGTGCTGTCGGCTATGGCGTCATTGCTGCGCTGCTTTTCCTGGAAGACCGTAATAAGTTTCTGGAAGAGAACGGAACGATGATCGTCTTTGGGCTTACGCTGTTTGGATTCCTTTTCACACTTTATCTGATCTATGTCGAAGTGGCGCTGATCAAGGCACTATGTCCGTTCTGCCTTACATCACAGATCACAATGACGATACTATTCATACTTTCCATTATTCGACTGGCCCGTCAGCCAGTCAACTAGGAGGAGTCTTATGGCTCGTATTCGCTGTCACTACATCAACTGCGTCTTCCTCGATGAAGGATATTGCTCCGCAGCCGCTGTGGAAATCGATCCGGACGCTGGCTGTGCAACCTTTACCGAATCCGAGGAGGCCGCTGAAGATGAGTGGGACGAAGAGGAAGAAATGGACGAAGAGTGGGATGAAGAGGATTTGGAGGATGAAGAGGAAGAGGCCTGGGACGAAGATGACGACGAGTTATAAAACTGAATAACGAAAAAAACGGACGGCCGCGGCCGTCCGTTTTTTTACCCGGCAAATCGATAAAGAAGTATTCCAGCGGCGACCGCCAGGTTAAGCGAACTGGCACGCCCGCGCATGGGCAGGGACACGCTCACATCGCAGGCTTTGATCTGTTCTGCGGAAAGTCCCTTTTGTTCACTGCCTAAAACTACGATCCACGGTTTGCTTGGTTTTAAGTCGAGATAACTTTTCCCGGCATGGGCGGATGTTGCAATCCTTTGATAACCGCCGCGCTCGGACCATTCGATGAATTCCTGGAATGTAGTTTGGACAATGGGCTTCCAAAAAATCGTTCCCATGCTGGCACGTACCGAGGTCGGATGATATGGATCCACGCCGCCATCCAGCAGGAAAAGGGCATCGACACCAGTCGCATCCAGCGTACGCAAAATGGTTCCAACGTTGCCCGGGTCTTGCGGCGAGAGGACCGCCGCGCCGATGCGCACAGACTTCAAATCATCGAGCCGCGTCAATCTCTGACGCACAACGGCGAGAATGCCTTGCGGGTTTTCCTTACCAGCCAGCGACTCCATCACTTGCGTGGAAACCGGCTGAAGTCCGGGTGGGTCGCGGGAGACAAGGTCGCGGCCGAAATCGCTGGTCAAGATGTCCGGCGAATAAAGAATCGTATCGATTTTCCAACCCGCCTCGAGCGCCTCGCCAACATGATGCAAGCCTTCGACAAGAAATAATCCCGTTTCGGCGCGTGACTTACGCTGGCGCAAAGCCCGGACTTTCTTGATCAACGGATTGGTAAGACTTGTAATTGGTGGTCGGTTCATTTCCCGCGACGGTTATTTTACAACGACCAATTTGGCGACCATTCCGGCCTCAAAGTGGCCAGGCTCCGCACAAACAATTTGATAGGTACCCGCATCACTCGGAGCGGTAAAGGTATCAGTCACGGTCTGACCCGGTTCGATCGCCATTTGCTTCCAGTAAGCGTTCTGCATATCGGCGTCTGTAAAATGAGTCTTCACTGCATCGCCAAGTTTCATGATGACGAAACTATGTTGGACGGTGCCGTTGTTCACAGCGGTGAAGGATATTTGCGCACCGGCCGGAACGGTAAATGTATTTGGGGTAAATTGAAAATCAGTAAGAGTAACATGAACCGTATTCGATGGAGCAGTGTTTCCTCCGCAAGCGGCAAGTAGCAATGCGAGGCCCAAGTTCAAAATAATAAGACGTAATATTTTTTTCATTTTTTCCTTTCGATTGGTTTTTTATACCATAAAAGATCAACACATCCAGTAATCTTTGCAGATAGAGTTTTTACAATTATATAATCGGGGAGGAAATGATGTAAACTTAATCCTGATGAAATTGTTCTCCAAACAAAATCGCCCATCGCTTCTCTACATGGCAGGGATTATCCTGGCGGTCGTTGTGCTGGCCGCGCTCTTTTATCAAAGGGC
>JBJKOR010000525.1:0-2129 GCA_046707185.1 Anaerolineales bacterium
ATGCCGACCAGATGATTGCCTCCGCGGAAGAGATCATCCCCGGCCTTCGGCAGCATATCACCTACCGTCAAGAAGGCTCACCCGCCACCTTTGCACGTTATGCATGGACAACAAACGGTTCCATCTATGGTCCCGCTACCGGCCAAAAACAGTTGACGATCAAGACGCCCATCAAGAATCTTTATGTCACTGGATCAGGCGTGATGGGCGGCGGAGTGGAGGCAGCAGCTATCTCAGGTATTCATGCCGCCAACGAGATTTGCAGAAATTAGTCACATTGGTTTGATCTCTGTTACAAACAAAACACCCTTGCAGTGCAGGCGCAAGGGTGTTTTGCATTTCGCTTGAAACCTAAACCGGATTACGCAAATGCGCTATGTACTTATTACGCTTTCCGGCCCATTTGGAAAAATTTCCTTGCCAATTGGAAGTACCAGATCATATATCCCAAAAGGGAGATGAAAAGCAAAAGTTTTCCGACCATGGGAATGAAGAAGAAACATACGGCCGCGTTGGTGACAATCCCAACATACGCGGTTGATTTTGTGAAGAAGTTGCCTCTCAACATGAGCAGGGAACTGATGAGCAATGAAAACGCGCCGAGCAGCGTGTTCATGAACCAACCTGTGCCATCGAATTGAGCAAGCAAAGCATCGCCTGCCGCGATCAATTGACTCCGTGCCGTGTCGGAAGCCGCCGCGGCGTATTGTCCGCTGAGCGCGAACAATCCAAAAAGGGGACGGGAGGGAATCAGCGACACAACACCGATCAACCCCAATGCCAAAGCAACCAGCGCGTACGATTCGTTCGCTTGTCTCAGAGAAACATACAACCCAAGGAAAAGTGGAATGCTGAAAATGTTTCCGATGAAAAGAAACAGGTCGAGCGAGATCAATCCGCCAAGCGGATTACTTTGCAGCATGGCGAAGATCTCCTGCGTGGATTTCGTTCCCGGTGCGTAAGGATAAACAAAGTAAAGGGCAATCCCAAGCAGAATCACCAGTTCCGAGACAATGGCAGCGACAGCGGCGATTTTGTAAAGTTCTTTCCAGCGATAATCCGTTGTTGCGTTCACGTTAGCCTCCCGAGAAAAGATAGATGATCGAAGCGATATCAACGATTCCAAGCACAAATGCAATATTATGAATGGCTTTCGTCGTTTTGTGATCTAAATTGCCGATGCTCAAGAATGCGCCGCTGGCGAATAGCATGACAACGCAAATCCCCGCGAGGACAATTGCAACCATCAGCAGCGTCGGGATTCCAGCACCTTTGAGCACATTGTAAATTTGCATGGCAGCAACAATGACCGTTCCCAAAGCAATCAACTTGTGTACGTTAAAGAGAATTCCATTGTATGGTCTTTCCGATCTGCCAACCCAAAAACCGAAAGCCACGGTTAGCAACAAAAGGGATTCGGGAAGGATGAATTTCATTACCACGTTCATCTTGATTCCAATAGAAAAACAGGATGTCCCGTCGCTTCGGCTTCAAATGCTTCAAGAGCGGAATCGGGTTGGGCGTTGAAGTACGGACGCACGATTCCAATTTGCGTGATGTACTCTTTCAAGATGGGAGCGCTTTGTTTGGGATCCGATTCGTGGATTTTAACCGTTTCAATTTTGTTCCCGTGAGCGAGAGTCACTTCGCCAGCAGCACGCGCATTCTTGACCCAATTGACTTCGCCATAGGGCGATACCAGCCAACGTTGATCGTCTTTAAGAATCAGAGTAACGGGCGCGGAATACGTCTTTCCTGTTTTTCGTCCGTGCACTGTGAGCAGATACATCGTTGGCGACGCCATGTTCATGCGGATCATGCCCGCCATGAGGCGGTTGACAAAACGAACCATGAAATTGACCTGATATTGCGGCATGTTTACATCCTTGGTTGAGTGTTATCTTTCAGCGTTTAAATCCATCCAAAATTCGTCCCGCTGCCATGCGGCCCGAAATCATCGCGGTCGGCATGCCGGTTCCGGGACGCGTGCTGGCACCCGCGAAGTACAAGTTGCGATAACGCGGATGTTGAAGGTCAGGACGAAAGTAACCCAATTGCATCAAGTTATGGCAGAGTCCGTGCGTGGAACCTTTTGCCAGATTGTAACGTTTTTTCCAAGAGAGCGGCGT
>JBJKOR010000526.1:0-3054 GCA_046707185.1 Anaerolineales bacterium
CGGTTACATCGGCGGAATCCATGGGCAGCGGGACGATCTCAAAGGCCAGGGCAAACGCGTATGGTTCGTTGCCCCGGCAGGCATCGTTGGCGGATTGATCGGCGGTTATTTATTGCTCCACACCGGCGAAAAAGTTTTCCGCGAGCTTGTGCCATTTCTGATCTTGCTGGCCTCGATTTTATTGGCGATCCAAGGCCCGGTGCGCACCTGGCTGGTCAAACGCACGAGTGAGAAAAAATCAACCACGAAAAAATAATGGACGGTCGCGCTTCCGGTGGGCATAGTCGCGAACTACGGCGGATATTTTGGCGCGGGTATGGGCGTGATCTTGTTATCCATTTTGGGCTAGTCCGTCGACGACACTTTGACGCGTCTCAACGCCTTGAAGCAGACCATTTCGTTCAGCACCAATTTCGCAGCGGCGATCTTCTTTATATTCTCCGGAAAAGTGGATTGGCCTTTTGCACTCGTGATGGCTGTTTTCGCTTTGATCGGCGGGAACCTGGGTGGACGGCTGGCCGGCCGCGTCCACCCCTCGACCTTGCGCTGGATCGTGGTGACGATTGGCGTAATCGTGGCTATAATTTATTTTGTTCGCGGATGAATCTGTTTATGCCATTCTGAGGAGCCGCGTGGCGGCGACGAAGAATCTCTTTTGAATCAAAAGACGAGATTCTTCGGGAGAATGACATACAAACATCGAGGAGTCAACATGTGCCGAAACATCAAACCTTTACGTTTACCGGATCGCCCCGCCACCGAGCAGGAGATTCAAGAAGCGGCTTTGCAGTTCGTCCGCACACTTGCACCGCACTGCGTTTGGTGCAGTGCAGGTGAAGTGAGCGGAACCCGCAAGCCTTCACGCGCCAACCAACCTGCCTTCGACGCGGCAGTGCAGGAGATTGCCGCGGCAACACAAAAAATGTTGAATACACTATCCAAAGAAAAGGTCCGTACATGACGATCACGAACAACGATGCCATGTTTTTGCCTCAGCAAACTCTTAAAAAGATCCAGAAAGTTTACGATCATACGCTGAAAGGGGATTGGCAGTCGCAAAACACCCAACTATTCGTAAGCACGCTTCAACAGTTGGTTGAGTCATCGGGCACAGAATATTCATTAAAAGTTGGAGAGGTCCTGTTTTGTGAAAACGATACAGCCAATAGCGTTTATTGGATCCAAGAAGGCGCTCTTGCAATCCTTCAAGGAAATTTGAAAAATCCGCGTTTGCGGGGCTTTGCGCAGCCAGGACAATTGGTGGGAGAGATCGCTTTACTGGAAGATATTCCGCGAACGGCGAGTGTGGCAGCGGTGGCGCCGACGCGTCTGAAATCCTTGACGCGTTATCAGTTCCGGGGATTGATAGAGCATTTTCCCAGCGTGGGGATCGAGATCATGCGTTTATTGAGCGCCCGGTTACGCGAGCTTCAACCCGCGGAATACAGCGCCGGATTGTTCGACTATCTGACCGGCGCCTTATCGCGGCAAACCCTGGATGAACGCTTGCATGAAGTTATCAAGCGTGCCCGGTTATATAATTACGGTTTCTCGCTTTCTTTTTTGGATATCGATAATTTCAAGGACGTGAACGACCATTACGGTCATGCGCGAGGCGATCAAGTTTTGGTCGATTTTGTTCACCGGGTTGCATCCGAATTACGCACCACTGACCTGCTCTTCCGCTATGGCGGCGACGAATTTGTCCTGGTTTTACAGGGAACAAATCCGGGAAATAGTCAGGCATTTGTTCAGCGCCTGTTGGATAATATGGCAGAACCCATTCAGGGTGAACCGCCGGTTTATATTAAATTCAGCGTAGGCATTGCAAACTTTCCAGAAGACGGCGATACCCCCGAAGCCTTATTGAAGGTCGCGGATGAACGAGTTTACAATTCAAAAAGCACTGGCAGAGGAAAGATCTCTGTTTGATATCAAGTTTTATTTGAATGGAAAAGAAAGTGAGATATCATGGACATACTTATTGACCTGATCGTCTGGATCATCAGATCGCTTACCAAATCACGAGGAACAACCTCCACCGTCCAGTCCGGCCCGACAACTCCAATGACGCCGAGGACCACGCGTCAAGCTCAACCGCCTCTGACGGCCTCCGAGCAGAAGACTGCGGAAATTTGGCAAGCTTATCGCAAAAAGCAAGAGATGTTGGAAGCGCAGTTTCGGGCGAAGGCGCCGAAGTAAAGAGCGAATGTCTGGTATTCGGGAATCGGCAGATGCCATATAATGATTTCGTATACAGAATAGCGCGCGGTATACTAAACAATGTTGTTTGTTAGCCGCTTCCATCAAAATTGGAGTAAAAATGAGTCCTTCTGTACTTAGCGCAATTATAGGTGGCATAGCCGGATTGCTTGCAGGGATCACCGGATCGTTAATTGCCCCTTGGATCCACTGGGGTATCGAGAAAGAAAAGCTGAGATTAGCTGCTCGACGCGAGTTAATAAAGACGGCAAGACTTTCATTAGAAGCTATTTCGGACAGAAAAAAGTTTAGAGAAAGTGCGATTTATTCGCAAATACGATCATTTCTTTCAGAAGACGCACGTATGAAGATTGAGATTGATAAACCTGAAATTAATGTTAATATAGGTGACGATGGCGAAATTACTGTAGGTACCCCATTTAAGACAAGCGTACTTAATGATCTTCAAATACTCGAAAAGAAGTGGGACCTTTTATGATTTATCAGATCAAAAGCCGCTCAACAAAGCATGAGCGCGCGTCGTTATCCAATCGCTTCTTTCAACTTCCTCCCCAACTGTCCAAAATGGGCAACGTAACGCATTTCATCGTCGTGCGGGCGCGGCAACACAAAGATTGCTGGAAAGCCTGCCTTTTAATGCCTCATTTATTATTCAAATGTAGCGATGGGTGTACAATAATTAAGTTACTAATTGCTTCTCCAAACCATTGTAAATTTATTCAACCAAAGAAGGTAAACCTATGAAATGCCCATAGTGCAATACAGACTTAGTAAAACAAGTTCGTCACGGGATCGAGATGGATTGCTGTACCAATGACCACGGAATGTGGC
>JBJKOR010000527.1:0-7859 GCA_046707185.1 Anaerolineales bacterium
AGGTTGGCGGTTCAAACTATAAAGCCTCCTGGCCCTACGTTGGAATCAATTTTTATTCGGTCTATTTTCAAGGCACACCTGCTGGCGGCTATTTGAATTGGCGTACCTGGCTGCTTGGCATGGAATATGTCAATGGCAAACCGTATCTGTATGCCATTATGCAGTTCCTCTGGGAACCATAATAGTTGGGCAACTAACTGGGTGGAACAACCTTTTGTCCAAGTGGGATAAAGCCGCGCGGGTTTCGGTGGCATTGTTCCACCTGTCTGCCGCTGCCGCATGGGCACGGAGCACCGGACGGAGTCTCGCTCAGCCGCGGGAGGGTTGCCATCTTCTTCATAATTTCTGCAGGAGCTTTTTTAAATCTTAGATTGGCAGCCATTTGTCTCATCGGCTGATCGATATAGTTGAAGAACGCCCGGTAGCCGCCGCACAAGTAACTGAGTCCTGGCTCATTGTCAGGTGTTCGTAACAACCGGTCTTTCGGACAGCCCCCGTTGCAGATAAACCTTACTTCGCAGCCCCGACAATATTGGGGCAGGTCTGTTTTTTTATGCATACCGAATGAAACCTGCTGGGGCGACATCACCAATTCTTCCATGGGCGTCTGCTGCATGTTCCCCAAAAAATATTTTGGCTCGACAAAATGATCGCAGGAATAAACATCCCCGTTGAATTCCATTGCCAATTCCGAGCCGCAGGTTTCTTCAAAGATGCACAACCCCGGATGCATCCCCGCCCAGGCCGCCAGCGAGACGTCGAAGATTTGCACATAGACCTTGCCGATATCTTTCCTTACCCATTCATCAAAAACCTCGATCAGAAACGAACCATACTGGGAGCCCTTGACCGATCGGGATGTGACCCGGTCGCCTTCCTGGTTTCCGGACGGATTGTCGCGCTCTACGATCGGGATAAACTGCATGAAGCTGGAACCGAGTTCATCGCGTAGGAAACGGTAAACTTCGAGGCCGTGATCGCCGTTCGCGGCATTGACACAGGTCAGCGTGTTGAATTCGACATCATGCTTTTTGAGCAGACCCGCCGCTTTCACGACTCGATCAAAGGTCGGCTGACCGCCTTTATCTTTTCGATACGCATCGTGAAACTGACGCGGGCCATCGATGCTCAGACCGATCAGAAAGTGGTTCCGGTAGAGAAATTCACACCAATCATCGTTGAGCAGTGTTCCGTTGGTTTGAAAGGCATTTCGAATGAGCATCCCCGGCCTGCAGTATTTTGCCTGAAGTTCGATGGCCTTTTCGAAAAAACGCAGCCCCATCAAGGTCGGTTCGCCGCCCTGCCAGGCAAAAGTCACGTTTGCAGTTTGTTGTGATTCAATATATTGGCGGGTGTACGCTTCCAATACATCGTCACTCATGCGAAAGCCCGCACCCGGATATAGCTTCTCTTTTTTGAGATAGAAGCAATATTGGCAATCCAAATTGCAAATGGAGCCGCGCGGCTTGGCCATGATATGGAAGGAACGCGGCCGGGAAGGCCGAGGAAAGGTATTCGACATCATGGGGCTGCCTCTGCGGAACTTGCCGGGATCTACTCCCAATCGCCAATCATGGTGTGGAAACGGGAACGATCGTCGAAATCGGAGTGGCAACAAGCGTTGGATTCAGAGGTGGAATCCACGCTGGAGCCATTGTGGGCTGCGCGCCCTTCTGCGCTTCAAGCAGATGAAGCTGGACCTTTAGCTGCTGAATGATGGTTTGATATTGCGGATCATCGATCTGATTACCCAGCTCGTAAGGGTTGGTTTGTAAATCGTAGAACTCGGATTTCTCGCCAGTTGTTTCTGAATAAACATAACGTTCCGTGTGGATGGCGGAGTATGTCCCGCGCGGCGGCCAGCCTTCCAGCAGTAACGCGTTGCGCCACGGTCCCCCAGTAAACAGGTTGACCATGGATAATCCATCCATGTTGGAGGGGATTGGAATCCCGGCCAACTGCAAAATAGTGGGGGCGATGTCGATGTTGGATACCAACTGGCTTTTCACAACAGGCTTTGGAATCAGCGGCGGATAACGAATTGCAAAGGGCGTGTGTACGCTCTCTTCGTACAAACTGTCCTTTTGTGTCATGCGATGTTCGCCCCAAAACAATGCATTATCGGTCAGAAAAATGATCATTGTGTTATCGAGCTGGCCATTTTTCTTCATCTCATCGAAGATTTTTGCATCGGCACGGTCCAGCGCCATGAGTGTCAAGAGCTGCTTGCGCCGAAAACTATCATTCTGATGGATTTCCTGAGGGGTCATCAATTTGTATTGCAGCCATTGTGGTTTTTTTGAAACATCCGGTTCATTGAAGCTGGGAGGCCGCCACGGAGGCAGGTTCGTCAATTTATTCTGATCGACGGGGGCCGGGGTGGCGGGCTGGTGCGGAGCATTCGGCGCAAAATATAGGATAAAGGGTTTGGGTTGTTTGGCTGCCTGATCGAGAAATTGAACGACATCGTTCCCAAGAATATCGGTAATATATCCATGCTGAGTGGACCAGATTCCATTGTCATCCAATTGCGGGTCGATGTAAGTGCTTTCACCGCCGAAGAAAGAAACCCAATAGTCAAATTCGGGTCGGGCTTCTCCATTCCAGGTATTCATGTACTTTCCGACCAGGCCGGTATAGTACCCATCTTGGTGCATCGTATAGATAAAGTTGGGATAGTGCAATTGGTTTTTATTCGTTTTGACGCCATCATTATGGGCATACATTCCGGTCAAAACATTTGCACGTGATGGAGCACAAAGCGGGGTGGCATCGTAGGCATGAGTAAAAGTTGCGCCCTGGTCAAAAAGTGTCGCTTGTGTCACCGGCATGACTCCATAATTCATCGTGTCATACCGCTGATCGTCGGTAAGAATGATGAGGAAATTTGGACGCTTGTCATTTATTCTAGGCAATGTCGTACAGGTTGGGGTGAACACAATACACACAAGAGCCAGAATCAATAAACTTCTTCGCAACATTATGTGGAGCTCCTTTATTTCATGAGATCTGCAAAATCAGATATTTCTTGATTTAAATTTTGCAGACCGGATGATATATTCTATTACACGTGTATGCTAACAGGAAAAAACTTTCTTGCAAAGAACCCAATTAATGCTGAGCCAATCAACAGAACAGCTGTTTCCCCGGCATGATAAGCCCACCCCGTCCTGCCGTGAAGATAGATTTTATAAGTATGAGCGACACGGCCTGATGATCGCAGCGTATAAACCACATACGGATTCATTTGGGAGTTTTCATACTTGATAAAGCCGCCGAAACCGCCCAGTCCCGTTTTCTTTTGTAGGAAGGTGTCCACAGCTTGTGATGCTGTGCTTTGGTTCATGCCCTGGGATATTTCGAAGGTGCTGATGTTCTTTTGGCGGAAAAGTGAATATTCGACATAATGAAAAGCAAAAAGAATCATCAGTCCGAGTAAAAGTCCGCAGAACGCATTGAACAGCAAACTCGATGTTCGGAAGAACCACAGTGATGGTAGATAAAGGATTGCGCCAATTGCAAGCAAGATGAACGGGTATACAAAGATCACGTAAAAATATTGACCAATTAAATATCCAATGACACCTGCCAACAAGCCTGTCAGGATGGATAGGACCGCTAAAAGGATATATCGAGTGGGTGTTGGTAAATTTTCAAGACTTATGGTCATCGCAATGCCTTTACATTAATCGTTGATTACTAATTTCTGGATGTCATTGCGAGCGTACTTTGCGAAGCAATCTCCCGGTGGTTTTTGCAAGAAATTTGCTTGAAAACAGTAGATTGCTTCGAGCGGAAGAATGCCGCTCTCGCAATGACATTTGTACGGTAGTAAATTGTTGATTGGCTTATCGAGTTTGTACAATAGGTGCTTAATCGTATTGTGCGCTGAAGCCGAATAAACATCAATTTATCATTCTACTTCGTTTACAGCCGTGACTTCAAATTAGATGTTTCTTTTGACAATCTGATATTTTTGAACGGGCGGATTATAACATTGTTATTGTTAGTAGTTGCAATAAGAAGTATAATCAAAAATACTATTGTAAAAACTTGCAATAAGGAAATGCTATGTCTTGCGGCTCTGAATACGCCCCACAACTTCGTGCTTCTGGCTTTCGAATGACATCCCAACGGATGGCGATCCTGCATGTGCTCCGTCACTCCGGTGCGCATCTCTCGCCGACGGAAATTTTCAAGAAGGCCCAACGCGATTTGCCGAGCTTGACAGAACCCACCGTTTACCGGACGCTCGAGTTCTTGGAGAAGAATGGACTGGCAATTTCTTCTCAAGTGGACAACCGGAAACTTGTTTATGAGATTGCAGGAAGAAATCATCACCATTTGATCTGCCAATTGTGCGGAGCGAATTTCGAGGTCGCGCCGGAAGCGCTGGAACCGACCATTCGTCAGTTGGAAAAATCGAGCGGCTATCGTTTTATCAATAGTCATGTGACCTTCTTTGGCATTTGTCCAGAATGCCAGGAACGCAAGTTGAAGAAAGGAGACCAATAAGATGTTTACGCAGTCAGGAAGAATCAAACTGCTTGCAATTTATTATGGCGCATTGCTGTTATGGTTTGGTACGATCGCCATGCATATTCCGGATGGATATCTCAGCCCGGTAACGTGCATCATCATGTTCCTGATCGTCTTGCCGTTTTGGATCATCGGTCTTCGCAAGATTCGCGAAACGATGAGCTCACGCAGTGTGCCGTTGATCGCCTTGCTCTCGGCTTTCGCGTTCGTCATCATGATGTTCAACTTCCCGATCCCCGGCGGGACGACCGCCCACGCCATCGGTGCGACCATCGCCGCCATCATCCTCGGGCCGGAAGCGGCGACCATTGTTGTTTCCATTGCGCTGCTCATTCAAGCGCTTTTCTTTGGCGATGGCGGCATCACTGCACTCGGCGCAAATGCCTTCAATATGGCCGTCATTGTTCCGTTTATTGCCTACGCGGTGTATCGTCTCTTCTCGAAGAATCAGCCTTTGACTTCCCCGCGTCGATTGATCGGCGCGGCAGTGGGCGGATGGTTGGGATTGACCGTTGCAGCCTTCTTCGCGGGCGTGGAGTTCGGAATCCAACCGCTTCTTTTCCACGCCGCGGACGGGACGCCGTTATATGCGCCTTATCCGCTCTCGGTTGCGATTCCAGCCATGGTCATCCCGCACGCGTTAGTCGCGTCGGTGGCGGAGGGAATACTGTCAGCGTTGGTGGTGGCTTATTTGCAGCGATCCAACGTTGCCGTGTTGGAAGCGGCGGAGAAGCCTGCGGTGCTGGCTGAGTCATCCGCACCGATGAACCTTCGCTGGTTGTGGGTCATTCTCGCTATTCTGGTTGTGGCTTCGCCATTGGGTTTGCTCGCGCCGGGAACGGCTTGGGGCGAATGGGGCACGCAGGAATTAACGAATCGAGGCTTGTCGGCCATCCCCACTGGATTTCAGAAGCTTTCCGGATTATGGGGCGCACCGTTTGCCAGGTATGACTTGCCTGCGCTCGGCAACGTGAACCTCGGATACGTTTTCTCGGCGGTGATGGGCATCCTTATCATCGGGATTGTAATCTGGCTTTTCGCCATGTTGTTGACCATGGGCTTCCGTTCCAAGAAAAATTAGAAAATTTATAGGGAACACAGATGGCTTTTAGAAGTTTGCATAATTTGGATGGCTAAGTATGGAAACAGCCCAATCCTCCTCGCACCACCGCAGAAACGTTTTGGAACATACGTTACATGGTATTACGGAAACTCTCGAGCGCGCCTTGTTCGCCGAAGAGATCAGCGCCCGCGCTGGGTTGTTCCAATCGTTGGATGCCCGCGTCAAAGTTATCGCGACGCTGGCCTTGTTGATCGGAGTCAGCTTTTCGCACAGCTTGTGGGTGATTGCTGCCATGTACCTGTTGACTTTGTTCTTTGCCTGGACATCCGCCATCCCCGCCGATTATTTCATCAAACGCGTTTGGCTGGCGCTTCCGTTCTTCACCGGTCTGATTGTGATCCCGGCGTTGTTCATCACGCCTGGCCCCGCTCTGTTGCATTTGCCGCTTGGACTGGTCATCACAAGAACAGGCGTGAACACCGTTCTATTCCTGTTGTTACGCGTCAGCACCTCGGTTTCGTTGACGCTCTTGCTGATTCTTACGACGCCGTGGAATACCGTTCTGAGTGCCCTCAGCGTTTTACATTTACCCGATGTTTTGATTTTGATTCTGGGAATGACCTATCGTTATATTTATCTGTTGCTCCGTACTGCCAACGATATGTTCCTCTCGCGCAAGAGCCGCGCAGTGGGCTATCTCAATACGGCTGATAATCAACGCATGCTGGCAGCCATCAGCGGAACATTGTTGAATAAATCGTTGAATTTGAGCAGTGAAGTTTACCTGGCGATGCAATCACGCGGCTTTCGCGGTTCCATTGTCACGTTGAAACCGTTCAAGATGAAATCCAGGGATTGGCTTTGGCTTTTTATTTTTCTCGGCAGCGCGGTTCTCGCCATTTTTCTTGGACGATAAAGGAAATTATTTTAATGGAAGAAATCGTTTTTGATGTTTGTGACGTATCGTTTGCTTATGAAGAAAAGCAAACGGCTTTGGATCATGTTAACCTTAAAGTGTCTGCTGGCGAGTCGCTTGTCATTCTTGGGGCGAACGGAAGCGGCAAAAGCACGTTGTTGAATCTGCTCGATGGCTTGTATTTCCCCTCGAGCGGCACGCTCTCTGCGTTTGGCAAGCCGTTGACCGAAGAAGCTTTGCGCGATGACGAATTCAACTTTGCGTTTCGCCGCCGCGTTGGCTTGGTGTTCCAGGATTCGGATGTCCAACTTTTTTCCGCCTCCGTGCTGGATGAAATCGCCTTTGCGCCTCTTCAGCTTGGACTTGCGCGGGAGGAGGTCAACCGGCGAGTCGATTCGGCACTTGAGGCGCTTCGCATCGAGAAGCTTCGGGACCGCGCGCCCCATCATTTGTCCGGTGGAGAGAAGCGCCGCGTCGCGCTTGCTTCCTTGTTGACTCTTCAACCCAACGTCTGGCTGATGGATGAACCGACGACTGGTCTCGATCCGCGCAGTCAATCGTGGTTGATCGAATTCATTTTGGAGCAGCGCAAACAGGGAAAAACCATGATCGTTGCCACGCATGATTTATCCGTCACAGAAGCAATTGCCAGCCGGATTTGCGTTTTTTCGGAGGACCATCAAGTTGTCACGGCCGGGGATCCGTCCGACATCTTGAGCGATCACGAATTGCTGCATCGTTGTAATCTTGCCCATTACCACGCACGGGCGAATCAAAAATAAAAAAGCGCATCCAACGATGCGCCTTTTTATACCAGCGTCATTGCGAGACCTGCGAAGCAGGTTGTGGCAATCTCATGTAACATCCCATTGGTTGTTTGAGGAGATTGCCGCGTCGTGGCGCTGGTCTCGATATGCTCACTTCGTTCGCTACTCGACCAACGCGCCACTCCTCGCAATGACATCGAATCTAAAGTCCCGCAGCTTTTCTCAAGGTCTCGGCCTTATCGGTCTTTTCCCAGGGGAACTCCACATCATCGCGGCCAAAGTGACCGTACGCGGCAGTCTTGCGATAGATGGGGCGGCGCAGATTCAAATCGCGAATGATCGCGCCCGGACGCAGATCAAAAAGTTCAGTGACCAATTCCACGATTTTCTCGTCCGGGACATTCGCGGTGCCGAACGTCTCCACATTGACCGAAAGCGGATGTGCCACACCGATGGCATACGCCACTTGGATTTCGCAACGATCCGCAAGCCCGGCAGCGACCACGTTCTTTGCCGCATAGCGCGCGGCATATGCTGCCGAGCGATCCACTTTCGTCGGGTCCTTGCCGGAGAA
>JBJKOR010000528.1:0-1709 GCA_046707185.1 Anaerolineales bacterium
AAAATCGACTCGTATTGTTCCGCGACGCGATCCCAACTAAATGACGATTCGACGCGTCGATGAGACGCGTTCCCCATCTGCTCTCGCATCTTCGTCTCGACCAGAAGCGGCCTCAGCGATTCTCGCAGCGCATCCACGTCTTCGGCTGGCACAAGTTTTCCCGTTTCGTTATCTACGACCAATTCTTCGTTGCCTGCGATGCGTGTTGCAACGACAGGTAATCCGCTTGCCATGGCTTCCAGCATGGCATTCGGCATTCCTTCATGTCGCGATGGAAATAGAAATAAATTTGCAGACGCGTATTGTTCCTTGACCGATTCTGCTGAGAGCCATCCTACGAATTGGACTCGATTCTGAATACCACACTCTTCTGCCATCGCTTTCAAACTTGGCATCAAAGGCCCATCGCCCGCAATTGTCCAGCGCCATTCCAAGTCCTTCAATTGGGATAAGGCGTGCATCGCCAAATCGAATCCTTTTTGGTAGACCACGCGTCCCACCGATAGAATGTGCGGTGAGGACCAATCGCGCTTTGCAACTGCAAATTGCTTTGAATCCACGCCATTGGGAATGACTGGAATCGCAAAGCGAGAATCAAAAGCCAGCGCCAGTCTTTTCAAGCCTTCGCTATTGGCAACGATCGAATCGGCATGGCTCCATATCGAATGAATAAACGGCGCGGCAAGTTTATGATAGATATGAAAGTCATAAGGGCGAAAACCGGGTACATCCCCGCCGCGCAAGGAAACAACATACGGGATTCGATAAATCCATTTTAGGAGCAAAGCCACCGCGCCCGAAGGCAATCCGAAAAAAGCCAAAGTGACGTTGGGCTTGAATTGGTGGAGCAAGCCAAGGGTCCGGAAGGAAGCGGCGAAAATGAACGAGATTTGTTCAAGAGCATTGGAGCGATCCATCTTACGGCGCAACGTCGAAAGCCGGATGATTTTCACGCCGTCATGCGTCTCTTCAAAAGGCAAAGCATCCCAATGCGAGGTCAGCACAAAAACATCGTGGCCGCGTTCCGCGAGCACACGCGCCAGGTTCGCACTGGCATTTCAAGCACCGCCACCGATGGGAGGATATTCACTGTTGATGAGCAGAATCTTCATTTCACTTGGGCAACTTTTCGAGATAGAAAACGTTGAGGAAACACCAGTTGGGATAACCCAACAGACGGTTATAAATTTTATGCAGCCAAATCACATTCGAAGGCATGATCACCGTGAAAACGGAAATGACCGGAAAGGTCGGGAAGACGCCTTTGCGTTTTGTAATGCGAAAATGTTTTCGCAGTATCTAGACATATTCGCCCGCGGGCCGGTCGCCGGGATGACGATCGATACTGGAGGTGCGAACCAGCTTGCCGGTGAAGAAGAACGAAATGCGCGAGGCCAGATGAGCCAAATTGGGAACGCTGATCAGGGCAATGCCGCCGGGCTTGAGCATGCGCGCAAACTCCGCAATGGCCTTTTCCTGATCGGCAAAAATCAGATGCTCAATTACGTCAGTGCAGATGATGATATCGGCAGAGTTATCAGCGATTCCCGAATCCAGAAAGTTGCGCTGGATGATGAACTCGGATGAATAATTCAAGTCCATGCCGGCAATCTGGTAATCGGCTTTGCGATATTCGTTGACGAGCACACCTTCGCCGCAGCCCATATCGTAAATGACCTGATCCTTTGAACATGAATTTAAAAATTCGC
>JBJKOR010000529.1:0-2266 GCA_046707185.1 Anaerolineales bacterium
CATGATAAGCGGCAGTATCATTCTTCTGAACCGACATCAAATGACGCAAAAGAAAATCATAAACTTCCTGATCCATTCATTCCTCCAGTAAAACTTTGAGATAACTCTCGGTCATTTTATCCAAACCCAAAGCTTTTTCCGCCTGTGCGCGTGCAGCTCGACGGAAACGCGGCTGATCCTCCAAGATTTCCGCCGCGGCTTTGGCAAGCGCTTCGACATCCGGCTGATCCAACTTCCACACATCGCCGCCATACGGAACGACGCGGCCTGAATCTCCAATGACCAGTTCATTCAACGCGCCAGTATCGAAACCAATGACCGGCAGTCCGCACGCCATTGCCTCGATGACCGAGTTCGGGCAGGCAGCATTGATATCGGCGGAGAAAAGCAAATGAGCGGAACGATCGATCTCCGGGATTTTTTCGCGCGGCACTGTGCCCATCCATTGGATCGGAATTTGTGTCCGAGCTTGAACCGAAGCTTTATGTTCTTCCGATATTTTTCCAACCACCATCAATTCGACCGGCAAATGATATTGCCCGGCAAGCCTTTCCGTTAATTGAACGGCATTCTCCAAACCCATATCATATCCGCCGCCGAGGTTGCCCTCCACGATCAAGATGCGGAACTTATCCTCGGGCAAATCGCTCGGCCCATTCGGATGATAAAGATTCAAATCAATTCCGTTGTGAATCACGGAAAAAGGTTTGTCCGGCTCCCCATACCAATTGTCCCACCAACGATGCGAGAACCCACTTTGATACAGGATGTGCGTGGCAATGTTCGAGCGAATGAAGGAAAGTATAAAGTTGCCGTATTCGGCGCGCAGAAAATGTTTGACTCCGGTGTTCTTCCTGCGGTGCACCCAGTTGATCCCGTCGAGGCGCTGGACAATGCACAGGCCGCGGCGCTTCGCTCTCCATAACGGAAGCAGGTTGCGGGTCCCGGCAATGACCAAGACCGCCTCCGCCGCTTCATCGGCGTTGTGTGTTACATCGATGCCGCGCTGCTTGAGTCCCGCCTCGAATTTGAGTCGGAACGAAGTCATGCCGCCCATGCCTTCCATCGCGGGAACGATCGCAATGCGAGCCATGCAATAAATTATATCGTAAGGATGTAGAGGGTGCGTCGCACCAAACAGCCGGAGAAAAAGCCCGTATGACAGAATCTATTTTCAGTGCGAGACATCCCGTCTAATGGGGTGCGACGCACTCGCGATGACAAGCTTATTTCGTGGTATGCTTGGCGCATCTTATCTCGGAGTTGACGATGTACTTTGCCATCGAAGGGGTAATCGGTGTGGGCAAGACCACGCTCGCCCGCCTGTTACAACCTGCCTTTGAATCTGAAATTCTCCTGGAAGTCTTCGAGGAGAATCCGTTTCTCTCTGACTTCTATGCAGACCGCGAGCGCTACGCATTTCAAACGCAGATTTTTTTCCTGCTCAGCCGCTATCACCAACAGCGCCGCACCGTTCCCGGACTTTTAGAAAAAGGCAAATCCCTGATCGCCGATTACACGTTTGCCAAAGACTCGCTGTTTGCACGCATCAATCTCAAAGGCGATGAACTCGATATGTATGACAGGGTTCACGAAGCGCTCGGAGAAAAAATTCCGAAGCCCGATCTCATCGTCTACCTGCGCGCCGACACGGATGTGCTCATGCAGCGCATCGCCTTGCGTGACCGATCCTACGAACGCAATATGGCACGCGAATACATCGACCAGCTCAATCACACCTATGAAGATTTTTTCAGCAAACCGTTCGACAGCACGCCCGTGCTTAGAATCGATACCAACCCGTTGAACATTGTGCAAAACGTCGAACATCTCAAGCTGATCGAGAACCGCATTCGCGAGACGCTGAGGCTGAGTCCGTTCCAGCCGGGCTTGCCATTGACGGAGAAATTATCTAAATAAAATCATGTCATTGCGAGCGCTTTTTGCGAAGCATTCTTGTTTTTTCAAACAGAAGATTGCTTCGGGAAAAACACCCTCGCAATGACATAAGCTACAAGAGGCATCATGCGCGTTACACGAGAATCACTGATCCGTATCGCTAAAGAGACATCGCAGGAACGGGCCTTCAACGACCGCGATATCATCGCGTCCTATTTGACAGGCTCGCTCGCTTCGGACACCGATCCAATCTTCGGCGGCGCGGCGGACATCGACCTGGTATTCGTTCACAGACAACGACCCGGCGTCTCCCATGAAATTGTCAAGCTCACGCCGGATTTTCACCTGGATATCGTTCATCGCTCGA
>JBJKOR010000530.1:0-2159 GCA_046707185.1 Anaerolineales bacterium
GGACAGGTCAGCGTTTTCTACGCCAAGGAAGGACCCTGCTATCGCTGCCTTTTCCCGGAACCGCCTCCGCCGGGACTTGTCCCGTCATGTGCAGAAGGCGGCGTGCTCGGCGTTTTGCCCGGAACCATTGGGACAATCCAAGCGACTGAAGCATTGAAGGAATTGCTTGGTATTGGCGAACCGTTGATCGGCAAGTTGTTGCTATACAACGCGCTGGATTTGTCGTTCGATTTTGTGAAGCTCAAGAAGAACCCGAATTGCCGCGTCTGCGGGCCGAATGCCGATATCAAAGAGTTGATTGACTACGAAGAATTTTGCGGCGTTCCAAGTCACGATCACGAAGAAGGTTCGGCGGGTTCGGGCTGGGATATCACTGCTCCTGAACTGGCAGCGCGGCTCAAGCAAAATCAATTGAAGTTGCTGGACGTGCGTGAACCGCATGAATTGGAAATTTCTGCAATTCCCAATGCTGTGAATATTCCGCTTGGACAATTGGCTGCGCGTCTTGCTGAACTCGATTCGGCGGAAGACATGGTTGTATTCTGCAAAGCTGGAACACGTTCGACGCGCGCGCTTGAATTATTGGTTAGCGCCGGATTTAAGAAGGTGAAGAATCTTAAAGGCGGAATCAACGCCTGGGCAAAGGAAGTGGATAATAGTTTGCCGATCTATTGATATACGATAGCAATTTCGCTAAAAGTCTTTTTTGGTAAAATCGTAATGAAAAGATGGTTTGCCGCGCCTCTATTTCACGGAGGATATATGAAAAAAGCGATTCATCGAAAATGGACAATAGCGATTGCCGTTGTTCTGGCGGGTGTATTGTTTTGTACGTCTCCTTTCGCCAGTCAGCAACTCGTAGGATTAGCCTTGGAAAAGCTTGACATCACCTTATTCTATCGAGTTCGCTTTGAAATTCTTGGGCAGTCTCCCAAAGGAGCTTATTACACCAAACTTTTTGATACATACACTCGTGAAATCACCCAGACTATTATCAATAATCCATCCCTGAATATCGAGTCAATGAATGTACTGTTGCTGTGGCAGCCCAACCTCGATGCCCTTGTGAATGGCCGTGGCAACGATGTGGTCATTACCGAGAAACAGGCCAATGCAGTTACTACATATTTAGATTATCTGTCCAAGTTGGTAAGCCCACAGTTGCGATCCGTCATTGTAGAAGAACAGGCTAATACACCGTTGGAAAAAACAGTTGGTATGACCATGAATCAAGCGTGGGTTTATCTCAATCAAGATCCTCGTTTTCCATCGGCGTCTAGCGCTTCCAGCGGGATTACTGTTTCACCTCCCAAATTCATCTCTGCTCATCTTGCCAATTTGATGTTGCCAGGCTACTCGCCCTACTCGATGGATTTCGATCCCTCTGTTTGGGATTTTTCATCATGGGATAACGGCGTTGCAGTTTCATGGGAATTTGTTAATCGCTCCGTCTCTGATTGTGTGGTGACCGCGCCCAGATACACTTATGATCCTTACTCTGCACCTATGACTCATGTGGAAAATAAAACTCTGGGTAACTTTTATTATGAGTCTCGAACTGTGATTGTTCCAAGATGGGGGTTCACTATGTATGCCATTTATAAGGCTCTTAATATCCCCATTGGAAACTCAGACAGCGATGTGGAACAAAAAGAGCCGATCTTTATCGTTTATCCGGGCTATAGTGATGGGACGGAATGTATTGCTCAAAGCGAGACTTTGCTTAGCAATATTCACCTTTCACTCAATGATCAATGATAACGTTTATCTCAGATAAAAAGATGGCTCAGGTAAAAACCTCCGGAATTTGAATTCGCGGAGGTTTTGCTCATATGCAGTAAAATTATCTCCAGCCAAAGGAGAAAGAATGCCCATTCTTCCCATTTCTTCTGAGAAAAAAGTCTTCGACAATATCCTCGGCGCGATTGGCCAGACGCCGCTGGTTCGGCTTGGACGCGTCGCTTCAAGTGTCCAAGTGCCGATATATGCCAAACTGGAAAATTTGAATCCCGGCGGGAGTATCAAAGATCGCGTGGGCTTGAATATCATCGAGCAAGCCGAGAAACGCGGCGAGCTAAAGCCCGGAGGAACCGTTGTGGAGGCCACATCCGGCAATACCGGCGTTGGGCTTGCGATTGCGTCGGCGCTTAAAGGTTACA
>JBJKOR010000531.1:0-6131 GCA_046707185.1 Anaerolineales bacterium
TCATTCAGGTGGGCAGCTTTTACTACTTTGATCCACAAAAGGAATACACGCTTCGCAAAATCCGGCCGGTGCGCGAAAACCGGCTGGATCAAGGCCGTGAAAAGGCTGAAGATGCCTTTGTCCAGCGGGATGACCTTGTTCAACAGGCTGAACAATTGGTAGAGAAGGAAATTGTCAACATGGGCAACCAAGCGGCTGTTCACCTGCTGGAAGAACAAGTTATCAGGCACAAGGAGGCGCTCTCGAAGATGCCGCCGGATGGGGATCTCCGCAAACAGGTTGAGGATGAGATTGCCACACTGCAGCTCAAACAAATTCAACTTGGGCAGGTGTAGGCAAATGGGAGATAAGGAGAAAATCAAATGGATACGCCAAATATTATCCTGCCTGCGCCTACACTCATAATTGCTTTGGGACCAAAGTGTGGAAACATTGCCAGTCAATCCCAGGCAATTCTGTGCAGAGCTGAGCCTCGCCGTGTTGCCATCATGGAACTCCTAGTTCTGGAATCTGCCACAGATGACGAGAACGTCAAGCTGGTCAACAAGCTTGAAGATATCATCCACAACTTGCGGCTACATGAAAAGCTGATCGAAGTTGGTTTGGGCGAAGAATCCGATTTACCGCTGAATATTATTCTCCTGGCCGATTTGACAGACGAGTCTTCTCTTCGCCTATATGCTGTTTTGGATGCCCTAGACGAAATCCTGATACATGAAGCAAACAGCGATGCCTACTTGTTGTTGAAGACAGCCGTCTTCGATGGCAGCGTGGACGACAATGTGCCATGGGCCCGTTTGCACATGCACCTGCAAAAATTGCAAAACCGGGCGCAGCATCCAGGCTGGGCTTTTCAAACCTATCTTTTCGACCGCTATAAAGAAGGTGTCTGGGAGGTCAAGAACGACGATGAACTGAGTCTGTTGATGGGAAACTTTGTGATGGCCCTGCTTTCGGGAAGGTTTGCCCAGCAGATCAATTCCGGTGCTTATGCCATTGAAGCACAAGAAGAAAAAGCTCATTTCAACAGCGCTGGGGCCACGGCGCTGCTGTACGATCCATTGACGCTGCAAAATCTTTGTGCCCTCCGCTTGGGCAGGGAGTTTCTGGAAACGCAGTTCCTGGGGGACTCGTTCAATCCGCAGGATGCGGAAGACATCTTCTCTTTGCTATCGAAATCGCTGGGAACTTTATATGAATGGGAGGAAGCGCTCTGTATGGATGTCCCATGTAAGCCTGAGCGGAATGAGGGCATAAGTTTGGACCTTACACTTGCAGATTTGAGTTTTGAAAACCTGCCTTTTCAGGAATGGCAGGAAGAGATCACTGGCTACGCAGATTTTTTTGAACGTGAGCTTTTGCCACATGCCTTGGAAACCATGCAAAAGAACTCCACTGCCTTCAGCAAGAATACCACGCAGAAATTCCTGGGCTATCTGAACGATTTGCCGATCCTTGAAGCTTTATATCCGGGTATGCTCCATGCTTATTCCTGGATCATCCAGGAAACCGCGAAAACTTTAAATCGGTGCATGCAGGAATGCTTTTTATCTGAGAGTGAGGAGCAGATCGTGAATTTCCTGGCCTCAGAGTATGAGGAGGCACTCGAAGATCTTGAGGCCGCTGAAAACCACATGCCAGCGCTCCCACGTTGGATTACCTACCTGCCGGGGCCTATTTCACCATTGGCAAAAGCTTTGTTCAACGTCTTATTCCTTCACAAGGAACATCATTCCCTCCTTGTTTTACGTGAACGGGCCATAAAGACAATGAAAAGAAAGCTTGCCTTTCCACTTGAGCAGGAAACACGAAAGTTGTTGATAGATTTGTCTCGCCAGTGCCTGAAGGTACTTGAAGAAACGGACGAATCAGTAAAGTGTATGCGGGCTGCGTTTCAAGCCACATTGGATGAAATGACCCGGAAGCAGCAATTGATTTCCGGAGGTGGTTCTCCGTTTCGGGTGGAGATCATGGATCAGGCGCTTGCGGAATGGGCTTATGTGACAGCCAAGCCATCTCTGGCAGATATTCTTTTGAAACTTTTGGATAAAAAGCTTCTGGAAGATTGGCGCCAGATTAAATCCGAAAAACTGTATGTACTCCTTTATGAACTTTGCAGAGCGCCATTTCAAAACCTGCTGGGCATGGATGTGGAGGAAAGCCTTTTGCATTGGAGTGGTGAGGCCAAGGAGACAATAGCTATGAGGCTTGCCCAAGGCTGCGTTCCCTTATTGCGGCCTAATTTCGATCTGGTTGGTGACGGCCCCTCGTTTCAATTATTTTATTACTTATGTGATGAACCGCGCTTCTCAGATTTCCTACACAGCCTCGATAATGCTGTGCGGGAATGGCAATTGGTTCCAACCGGTGATCCATATCTTTTGATGTTTTGTCGCATTCGCCAATTGATCTCGATTCAGTCTTTGGACTTTTTGAAGCAGCGCGCTGCAAGAGGCTTCGAGAAGCTCGGTAAGCAGGAGCAAAAAACGCTGCGGGATTCCTTTGAAATTACCGCGGATAAGGAGAAGATATGAAATGGTTTCCCGTACCCCGGCTGCAGCGCGTGAATGTTTATACCGATGGTGCCATTCGTCCTGAGGCAGGTATAAGCGGCCTTGCGGCTGTGGTTCGCGATGAGAACGGCCAGGTGCTTACTCTCTGGCATCGGCGGGCGGGAAAAATGACCTGCAATGAGGCCGAATACGCCGCGGTCAGTCTGGCGCTGGAATCTTTGAAATCCATGAAGCCGCAGAATATCCATATTTACAGCGACAGCCAGGTGGTGGTGCAGCAAATGCAAGGAATGGCGGTCACGCGCGCACCCGCCTTGAAGCAGGCTCAATTGCGCTTGCGCGCCCTCGTGAATGAATACGAACGTGTTGAATTCCATCATATCCCGCGCGAAAGAAACCGGCTGGCCGACGCGCTGGCCAACGAAGCCGTTGATGGGCAGATTGGATAGGACAGGTATGAACAACCTTTTCGAAATTGGTCAAGGTGGAAGCGTGGCTGTACAACGTGTGGTTGCCATCGGACGCTGGGACTCTGCGCCGATCCGGCGTGCAGTCCGCCAAGCCAGGAAGGATGGCCGATTGATCGATTTGACCTATGGGCAGGCATGCCGCTGGGTTTTCTTTTTGGATAGTGGACACGTTGTGCTTGGTACAACCTCTCTTTCATTGGAAGAAAGTGAGATCAATTCATGACTGCACAAACCTTGGAATTAATTGCTGCTCCAGAGAACCTGCTTTCAGCCTGGCGTTCCGTGCGCGGCAACATCCCCAAATATCGCCGGGAGAGAGCCAAAGGCCCGGATGGTGTTTCATTGGCTGAGTTTGAACAGGATTTAAATGCTCAACTGAAGGTGCTGCGTGACATGTTGATCAAAGGACGCTATGAACCTGCTGCACCGGCTTATTTCTCCGTCCCCAAACGGAATGGCGGTCAGCGTATGTTGGCAATCCTGCCGGTTCGGGACCGGGTGGCGCAGCGAGCCACACAGCAAGTGCTTGAGCCAATGTGGGAGCCGGATTTTCTGCCGTGCAGTTTCGGGTTTCGGCCCGGAATTTCCCTTGAACAAGCGGTGATTCATGTTCAGGATTTGCGGCGTCACGAATATGGTTGGGTGGTGGATGGCGATATCGCAGCCTGCTTTGACTCGCTCGATCATGAACTCTTGATTCACCGCGTTCAACATAAGATCAAAGATGGCAGGGTATTGAAATTGATGCAGGCCTGGCTGGATGCCGGAGTGATGCAAGCCGGACCTCCACAAACTGTGGATATGCAGCAAGCCACCCGCATCGAAGCAGCCAAAGGCTATGTTAAAAAAGGATTTGGCTGGATGGCGGATGCGGTCTTCCACCGCATCTCGCCCTATGGTGGCTATAACAGTCTTTACGAAGAATCTGCCTACTCTGACTCTGAGCCTGCCATGCCTACTTCGCCTCGGCCTATGAACGATAGTTATATGAATGCCATGGAGCGTAATGCATTGGGACAGGTCTTGTTAAGCGGTTTTCTAATGAGCATGGGCGTGTGGAGGAGGCGCGCCGCGAATTGGCTTCCAAAAGCCGGCGCCGCCTTGAAAACCGCCGCAGCGACTCCGGCGGGTCGTCGTTTACTGAAGAAAAGCGCGCTGGCAACTGGCGGTTTTGCTGGAGTAGCCGCGGCTGCGGCAGTAACCGCTTATGTGCTGAATCGCAGGGCAGGACCTTCGCCTGCCGGTGTATTGCAGGGCAGCCCGTTATCGCCCTTATTGGCAAACATTTACATGCATCCATTCGATGTGACCATTACATCTGCTGGTCATGAGTTAGCGCGCTTTGCAGATGATTGGGTCATCTTATGTCCCACGCAGGATAAGGCAGAAACGGCATACAACGATGCAATTCGCGCACTGGCCAAGCTTCACTTAAAAGCCAACTTGGAAAAGACACATATCCTGTCTCCCGGCCAAAAGCTGGAGTGGCTGGGAGCAGTCATCCCGTAAACAAAAGGAGAGAATCATGTCAACTCTATATTTGACTCAACCTGGTTCACAGTTGCATAAAGCAGATGAACGTCTCGTAATCAAAAAAGGCGACGAAGTGTTGGAAGCTGTCCCCTTGATCAAGATAGATCAAGTGGTTCTGATGGGACGCGGTGTGAGTGTGACCACCTCGGCCCTTCATGCGTTGACCCGCCGCGGCGTGGATGTGGTTTATCTAACGGGCGGCGGCGGATACGTTTCCCGCATGGTTGGCCCGGAACATAAGAATGGACGCCTGAGACACCAACAATCTTTGCTGGCCTCCGATCCGCAATTCGCGCTGCAAACGGCACAGAATATCGTGCATGGCAAAGTGCTCAATCAGCGTGCTTTGGTCCAGCGCCATGCGGAGCGCGCTCCCTGGGCTGGCCGGGCGCTGAGCGCAATCAATGATATGGCCCAGCGTGTTGGAACCACTCACAACATGGATGAATTGCGCGGCATGGAGGGTCAGGCGGCTAAAGAGTATTTCGGTTTATTGCGCCGGATGCTGGCAGGCCCAGCAGAGGGCGGCTCATGGAATTTTGAACGCCGCGCATACTACCCGCCTACTGATCCGATCAACGCCCTGCTTTCATTTGTATATTCTCTCGTTTTGCGGGATATGACAACCGCCTGTGAATTGATCGGATTGGATCCGTACCTTGGTTTCTTCCACGTGATCGATTATGGCCGCCCTTCGATGGCATTGGACCTCATGGAAGAGTTCCGCCCGATCATCGGCGATTCCATTGTATTGGAAGCGGTAAACCGCCCATTTGTCTCTCTCGTGGATTTCGAACAAGTGGATCTTACCGAGAAAGAAAGTGAGCGGGATCCCAACGAAGAACCGCGCGCCACCACCCAGGCAGTTTATCTGGCAGCCAGCGGGCGGGAGAAAGTGATTGCATTGTATGAAAACCGCGTCAACGACGAAAGCATGTACAAGTATCAGGATCAGCAGGTGTCTTACCGGCATATATTCCAATTGCAGGCTCAAGTCATGGCACGGCTGATCCTGGGTGAGGCCCGTGAATATGTCCCCTTTACGGTGCGGTAACCCATTTCCCAAAATCGGGGGAGTGGATGGAGATGATGAGAAGTGAACACCTTATTCCTTGTGGTCAGCTATGACATCCCCTCCAACCGGCGGCGATTGAAAGTCATGAAGACACTGGAGGGCTTCGGCACACGCGTGCAGTACAGCGTATTCGAGTGCAACTTGAAGCCCAACCAGGTGGATGACTTGCGCAAGCGATTAAAGAAACTGGTTGGAAACGAGGACAGCGTCCGCTTCTATTTCATCAGCGCCGATGACCTGAAGCGCATCGAGCGGCTTGGCGATACACGAACTGTTGAAGAAAGAATTTTCATTCTCCATTGAATCTTGGAAAGGAAAAAAGAATGGAAGAGCTCCTGAACGTCCTGAAGGATATCAAATCACGGGCTTTGCCCATCAGCGAAATCCCCAGCTTCATTGTGTGGCTGCTTGGGAAGCCGTGTGTCCTGGTTTGGCTGGCAACGGTTGCGATTGCAGTCGTCTTGTGGATCGTAAAGTATTTTCTGTAATCCTGACAGGCTTTGGATACGTGTCAGGATGCATGACAGATTACCTCGCGCC
>JBJKOR010000532.1:0-1737 GCA_046707185.1 Anaerolineales bacterium
GCACACAACTGCGGCAAGACCAGCGCGTGATGGTTGACAACTTCGTTCAAGTGCGATGACTTCACAGCCGCGATCACTTTTTCGGCAGTGAAGTAACCGCCTCCTGCCGCGCACCAAACGTTGATGCCTGCTGAATCTGCCACCAGCACCCAGACATCCACTTTGCCGTCGATTTGCTGCACCAGCCGCCGCACGGTCAGGTCGAAGTTGCCGGTTACCAGCACGGGTGAATCTTTATCAGGATGGCCGACTGCGTACAATCCCGTCCGCACTTTGGGGTAAGGCGGGATGATGCGGAAGAATAATAGCCACAAATCGAGCAGCAGAGTCCGCAGTGTGACGCGGTGTTGCAGGACTCCGATTACAGATGAAGGCAGACTGGTTTCGGGCTGCCCGGCTTGGGCGGGGAACGATTCGTACAAGACCAGACTGTCTCCCAAATACGTCAGGGCCGCGTTCGCACGGAATCCGGTCTGCGTCAACATCGAATCGAAGTCGCGCAAAGAATTTGTCGTGGTGCGCGTGATCAGCCATGTCAGCAAGACGAGCGGCAAACGAACAAGATAGAAAAGCAGCCGCGAGATGGATTTGGCGGGAATCACTTCGTCGGCGATGAGCAGCCGCCCGCCCGGCGCCAGTAGTTTCCCACAGGCTTCCAAAACAAAGCGCTGGTCATCCGGCGGCAGTTCGCTGAAGACCAACGTGGACACGATCAGGTCGAAGGAAGAAGCGGAAAAACGGTCGCCGATCAGAGCGGCGTCCATGTAACTGAGCGTGACGTGTTCTTCGAGATTTGCATCCTTGATCTTCTTCTCGGCTTCGGCCAACATGCGCGGCGAAGCGTCGATGCCGGTCACGGTCGCGCCGTGTTGCGCCATCATCTGTGTCAGCGTGCCGGTGCCGCAGCCGATTTCCAGAACGCGCATCCCTTTGCGAACATAGTCATTTGCAATCTTTTCCTTGATGCGTTGGATTTTCCCCAACGTCAATAACTGGATG
Organism: Anaerolineales bacterium; assembly: GCA_046707185.1. GTDB lineage: Bacteria > Chloroflexota > Anaerolineae > Anaerolineales > Villigracilaceae > Fen-1038. Next base: position 1,000 of record JBJKOR010000532.1, read on the forward strand.
CCCCGGTCATAATCCTGCGGGCTGGTTTCCAGCCACTTCATGAATACAGTTGCCATTTCCTCACGCTTTCTTTAATAATCCATTGAACATAAGATCGACCAGGGTTTGGGATTCGGTCTGCCAATCCACACTTTTGGGATCGACCAGCCATTGCAAAATCAATCCATCGTATGTGGCGATGAACAACGCCGCGGCCGCATCAGCATCGACGGAAACGAACTCGCCTTGAGAAATGCCCGCTTGAATCAGTTCGGTTAGGGTGGCGCGCAGCTCGGAAAAAATGTCTCGAAAACCTTCCCTGATGGCAGCATTCCGGTTGATGTGACTCCAAAATTCGACACTGGCCGGATGGATTTCTTCAGCCTGAACCATGCGTCTGCCCATGCCGTAAGCCAACTGACGTAGTTGTTCGGCAGCCGATGTGGAGCCATCTGTCACGATGCGTACCTCCTGATAAAAGCCATCGGTTTCCCACACTTCAAAAACAGCCATGAAGAGTTCTTCCTTGCTCTTGAAGTAATGGTAGATCGTGCCCTGGCTGACTTGAGCTTCCGCAGCAACATCTGAAACGTTGGTTCCGTAAAATCCTATCCGGGAGAATACTTTACCCGCTGCCTGTAGGATTTGGGCTTTGCGCTCGGCGCGGAGTTGGGTGATCTGATCCTTGGTTCTGGGGGACATATTGAAAAGTATATCATTGATTGACTGGTTAGTCAATACAAAAAGATTACAGAATCA
>JBJKOR010000533.1:0-1934 GCA_046707185.1 Anaerolineales bacterium
TATTGGGACAGGTACGTCTTCCTCCGGGCAGACACTGCGCGTCTTGTCGGACAATACGATGACTTTTATTACCGAGCAGACCTCGGATTCCCCATATAACTGGGTCCCATCGACAACCGAAGATAACGATGTCGGGTGGTATTTCGATCTGCCGCTGACTCGGGAGCGCATGGTTCGGGATGTGACGATCCGCAACGGGAAAGCGATCGTCATCTCAAGCATCCCCCAGGCAAGTGCGTGCATCGCGGGCGGCACCTCCTATTTGCACGAAATGGATGCCGCCTCCGGAGGCCGATTGGGCACGCCGCAGTTTGATATCAATCTTGACCGGATGATCGATGAAAAGGAATATATCACGATCGAAAATCCGGATTATGCTAAGGATCACTCCCTCCCGCAATACATAACGGTGGCGCCGACGGGCATCTCGTACAACGCCCAGATTTATCCGCCATCGATATTCGACGTGAACAAAGACGTGGAAATCAAACTCTTCAGCTCTTCGAACGGCGCCATCTATTACCTGCCGGAAAAGGGAGAGGGGAAGGGCATTAATTTCTGGAAAGAAATGGATTGATGAATTGAGGACATCATTATTCGCTACGCCCATAAGGAGGACTTCAATATGATCCGGCGGAAATATACAGTGAAAATTGTCTGGCTTGGGCTGCCGATCGGGATCGCGTTGATGGTGTTCTGGATCATCTGCCGGCCGGCATTTGCTGGTGATCCGGGCAATATCGAAACCATCGCGCCCATCCCGGAGATAAGCGTGAACCAGGTCTACCTGGAGCATCAGAAAGCCCTGCTCGACGGCTTGATCAAAAGCGGGGTGATCGATGCAATTTACAATGACCATTTCGTCATTGATGACCACTATTGCGCTTTTTCTTCATCCACTCGATTTTTGGATGCCTACCATGGGGCTTTCGTGTCTAAAAGTTCCTTTCATGTGAAGATGGTAGTGGAATATACGCTCGGTGATCATCAGATCGCGGCAATATGGCCGCAACAAAAAACCGAAAGCCAAGGACAATGATTTTTTATAATGGCGGATCATATTTGACGGAACCGTAAAAAGTCCTCAAATCGTCATGCCGGACTTGATCCGGCATCCAGAATCTGTTGATTTTACTGGATCCCGGCGTTCGCCGGAATGACAACGAAGTGGAAAGCGAGACTTTTTCGAGTTCATCATATTTACCGTCTGGTCGAAAGTGAGCAAAAGGATGAACGGAAAAACAATGAAATGGTTTTGGGGAAACGCATTTGCTGCGCTAATTGTGATCGCGCTGTCGGCGAGTGTCGCAAAAGCGGATTTTTATAAATATATCGACAAGAATGGCGTGACGCGATTCACCGATAACCTCGCGGATGTTCCACCGGCTCAACGGCCAAAAGTCAAACATTACAATGAAGAAACCAGCCCCCAGCCGCCGGGCTCAAGTGCAGGCACCGGCGAAAAAAAGGCTGAAACCGTCCGGAGTTCGGAAATCCAGAAAACGGAGAGCCCTTCTCCCGGCAGCAAGGAAGGCTCCGGATCGGCAATGAAAATGAGTAATCCAAAATACTATCAGCGCCTGAATTCCGAGAAAAATTTGTTGGATTCGGAACGCGACCAGCTTGAACAAGAGAAAGAAAAAGTTGAAAAACTGCGAAAAAATGCCAATACGGTCGCAACGCAGAAGCAATATGCTGACGAAGTCAACAAATTGAACAAGCGCATCAAGGAATTCAACGAAAGACGCGACGCATTCAAGGCGAAAGTCGACGCGTTCAATACCTATTCCAACTCGCAATAGCCCGGCCATTGTTTCGTATCGAATCGGAAACTACGATACCCACACGATTTCAACGCGAAGGTTTCGCGTTGTAACGGCACCGGCCGGTATCGACACGACGATACTTCTCCGGCAGGGTGTTCGTGCGAGCTC
>JBJKOR010000534.1:0-5270 GCA_046707185.1 Anaerolineales bacterium
TTTACCGATGATACGAGCCGTGCGTCATGACGAACAAACGACCGTTATTGCTTCGACGGGCACAGCCTGTCGTATGCAAATTTCTCAAACGGCAAACGTGGCAGCGGTGCATCCGTTGTTACTGATACTGGGAAGTCTTGACCGTCAGTAATGTTACAATTTGGGTGATTAGGAACGCCTGATGCATCGAATCGTTCCAGAGTTAATTGTCAGGAATTTCCGCGCGGGCTGCTATAGCGGCTCTTTCCCCGCGGTTGGGATGTTTCTTGATCTATCCGGTTTTTCCGCAACCACGGATGCGTTAATTCAACACGGCCAACAAGGCGCGGAGGTGTTAGCGGGGTTGATGCATAATGTCTTCGACCCGGTGATTACAAGTATCTTTGAACACAAAGGCATGGTGACAGGTTTTGCGGGCGATAGCATCATGGCATTGTATCCAATCGAAGAGGATGATGCGCAGACTGCGGCTGGATATGCTTTGGCTACGGCATGGAATATCCAAAAGAACCTGGCTGCAAATTTAATACAAGAGACGAGCTATGGCACCTTTTCGTTCTCTGTAAAAATCGGGCTGACTTATGGCATGGTCTCATGGGGAATCCTGCAATCGCGCGACAATAAACATGCCGTCTATTATTTTCGCGGTCCGGCCGTTGACGATTCAGCAGAGGCCGAACATCATGCGGGTCGGGGCGAAATAGCCCTGACCGAAAACTTGCATCAGGTTTTGCGCGGCGATGTTTTTGTTGAACCTTATGATTCGTATTATCGCGTGATCGGCGTTCGCCGCCAGTTGCCGGACATTGCCGCTGTAGACTTACCGCCAGTTGATGTGGAAACGGTGCGTTTTTTTGTTCCCGAGGATGTGGTTACTCAGGATTTGCGCGGGGAATTCCGCCAGGTTGTCAATCTTTTTATGCGGTTCCCGGAACTTCCTGATGATAAGCTGCGCAGTTTCATGCATGTTATTCTTGACTTGCAGGAACAATATGGTGGTTTGCTCAATCGTCTTAATTTTGGCGATAAAGGCTGTACTGTACTGATGTTGTGGGGGGTTCCGGTTGCCTACGAAAATAGTATCAGCCGCGCGCTTAACTTTGTGCTGGATCTACAGGCCGCCTCCGATTTCCCGATCTCTGCCGGTGTTACTTTTTATATGGCTCATGCAGGCTACCTAGGCAGCGCCATGTCGGAAGACTATACCTGTTATGGCTGGGGTGTTAATTTGGCGGCGCGCTTTATGATGAACGCTCCAACGGGCCAAATCTGGATCGATGAGCGGATTGCTCATCGAATCGCCAAGCAGTTCAACCTCGAATCTGTCGGTGTGCAGAATTTCAAAGGATTTGCGGAACCGCAAAAAGTCTATGTGCTGAAAGAGAAACTGCCCAATCCGGCGATTGCCTACCAGGGCGAGATAGTAGGCCGCCAGGACGACCTCGAACGGCTGGCCCGGTTTGTGGAACCTTTGTGGAAACACCAATATGCAGGCGTGCTGGCCGTGCGCGGTGAAGCGGGCGTTGGCAAAGGGAGGTTGGTATATGAGTTTCGATCGTCCGATGTTTTCAGGGAGCATCAAGCGAACTGGGCTGTATGTCGAAACGACCAAATTGTTCGAGGCCCGTTCAATCCGTTTCGTCACTGGCTTTCGAATTATTTTGGTTTGACTTCGCGGGCGCCGGGCGTATCGGCCATGGACCAATTCGATTCGGTCTTCGAGCGTTTGGTCCTGGATTTGTCCGCTCATGAGCTTGGTTCAGATTTGTCGCGCTTCCGGTCTGTGCTTGGGGCGCTCGTTGATTTACATTGGGCTGATTCATTTTATGAACGCCTGGATGCCGAGGGCCGCTATAACAACATCCTTTTGGCGTTGATCACGCTGGTAAAGGCCGAAAGCCTGCGCCAGCCTTTGATTTTATATATCGACGATGCTCATAACCTCGACCCCGAATCACTGTTATTTGTCAAGCGCCTGAAGCAAGTTCTTTCGGTGGATGAAGATTCATGTCCAATTGGAATCATTCTGACGGCCAGAAAACAGGAAATGGAATCCTTGTTCGATAAGGAGTTTGCTGACTTGTCGATTGACTTGGAAGGGCTTCCATTAGAGATGGTTTCGAAGCTTGCAGAGTTTACTCTTGGCCACAAAGCCTCCCCGGATTTGACTGGTTTGCTGATGAGCCTTTCTGAAGGCAACCCATTGTTCATCGAACAGATTCTCGGATACATGCAGGAAGAGAGCTTGCTTGAGACTAGCGAATCAGGCTGGACGATTGGCGGGTGGTCGGACCAATCTGCTTTGCCCGCTGACGTCCATACCCTGTTGGTGGCCAGGCTCGACCTGCTTCGGCGCGATGTGAGCGATGTTGTTCAAACCGCCTCTGTGCTTGGCCGTGAATTCGATGTCCGCCTTTTGTCGGAGATGGTGGACGATAAGGAATCGATCCTGGAAAAGGTTGCAGAAGCGGAACGAGCCGGGATTTGGTCGATCCTGGGATCGTCGCGGGGTTTCTTTATACATAATCTTTTGCGCGATGTGGCGTATACGATGCAATTGAGTTCCCGCAGGCAATATCTTCACGCGCTGGCGGTTAAGGCCATCGAAACACTTTTTGCAGATAGCCTGCATGAACGCTACGGCGAGCTGGCTTATCATTCGGAAAACGCAGGCTTAAAGGAAAAAGCCCATCATTATCTTTTACTGGCTGGTAGGGCTTCGGCTGATAACTATCAAAATACCCAAGCGGTCAATTACTTTACCCGCGCTCTTGCTCTTGTGCCCGGAAAGAATCTCGAGGCGCAATTTAATTTGCGGTGCGAACGCGTAAAGCTCTACGATCGTTTGGGGGATCGCATCTCCCAGAAAAAAGAATTGGACCTGTTACAAGAATTGTTAAGTCAGTTGAACAACCAGAGGTGTATGGGAGCGGTTGGTTTGATGCGCGCTGAGTTCTTCTATACGACGGGCGAGTTTCAAAGCGCAGTAAATTGGGTGGATCGCACTCTGGCAGCCTCTCTGGCGATCGGTGAAGATAAGGTCGTGTTGGGCCTTTATAATGTTTGGCTTCAGGCACTGCTGCGTTTTGGGCAGGCCAATGAGGCGATGCAAAGAGCGCATGAGGGATTGAGGCTTGCTCGAGATGCAGGGCTGCGTTTGGATGAAGGGAAAATTCTGAATACAACCGGACTGATTGCCCTCGAGAAAGGGGAACCAGATGTTGCCGGTGAGTATTTTGAGAACGCCCTTGCCATCGCGCGCGAAATGAAGGATCGCTCTCTTGAGTTGAGAGTCTTGAACAATCTTGCAAACCTGGCGGGAGTTAACCAGGGCGATTTTTCTACAGCGCGCGAGTATTATCTGAAGGCCTTGGGGATGACGCGCGATCAAGGCGACCGTTATCGCGAAGGGATGGCGTTGTCCAATCTTGGCTGGGTCGAAGGGGTGTTGGGTGAGCTTGACGCTGCACAGGGACATCTGGAAGAGTCCCTGATGCTTGCACGCGAGGTGGGCAACCGTTACAACGAAGCCTATACACTGATCAACTTAAGTTCTGTTGCTGAAATCCGAGGTGAATCGTCCGAGTCACTGGAATATGCCCGCAAAGCCAATGAGTTGACTCGCTCGATCGGGGAGCGTTCCGGCGAAGCGTGGTCATTATTTTATGCGGGTTACGCACTGCTTTCTCTTGGGAATTATGAAGAAGCAAAAAAGGCCTTCTTGGATTCGATGGGGATACGGGGCAAGCTTGATCAGTCGAACCTGGCGTTGGAATCAAGCGCTGGTTTGATCGGCGTTGCGCTGGCTGTCGGCGATCTTTCTGCTGCCGCGCGTGAAGCTGAAAGGATAGTTTTGTTTTTGAATGAGGGAGGAATTCTCGAAGGTACGGATGAGCCGCTTCGGGTTTATTCCTATTGTTACGAAGCGCTGAAGAAAGTTGAAGACCCGCGTGCCGGTAAGATACTCGAAGAGGCCGGGCGCTTATTGGAAGCGCGGACCTCGCAATTGAGCAGCGACCAAGCCCGTTTCCTCTATGTGGAAAATATTCCATGGCGGCGGGCTGTTCAGCAGGCTTGGAATACTGCGCGCCCAAGCTGATCGAGGGTTCTATCCCATCCCAATGGGCGGATCGCCTACGCTCAGTGAAGTACTGATCCTCTTTCCCACGGTCCGATACAACAATTCATGAACGGTATTGTCGTAATAGGCAAACAATCTTTTGCCCGTTGGAATTGCGTCCAGGGTTATGGTGTGAGTGATGTTGGCAAAAGCGCCGGCAGACCCATCGACATTCTTATGCCTGATGCCGAAGGAGATGAACCACTCTATGGTGATGCCATTCCATTGCGTTGGCGCCGCGGAATCGATATCCTTTTGAACAACGATGAAGTTGTTTGGATTATTGCTGCCGAGATCGATTTCCAGATTCTGCCGGCCGCCAACCGTGAACTTTCCGTTTGTATGGCCTATAGGTCTCTCGCTCATCGGGGATTCTCCTTTTGATATTTGGCGAATACTGGTCTTTATTATATCTTATAAACGCATGCTGTCCGTTGGTTCGTTGTGTTAGTGTGCGCGCAAACTAGCCAGGTACGGAGTCGAAAGCCTTTCGACTTTCGAGTGCGCTAACCAATATGTCGTTGCGAGGGTCGCGAAGCACATCGAAGGCAATGTTCTTCCCCGAAGCAATCTCCTCTATGTTCGTATTTCCATCATGATCTCTTAACTTGGAATTCAGGGAGGGAATTATAATTTTGCGTGAGATATATGATGGATCGAAACTGGTTACGAATTCTTGTTCTTGTTGAGCTTCTTGTTGTGATCTTGGTGGGAGGCACTTTCAATGGACATGCTTCGGCAATTGGCATGGACGCATCCGGATCGAAGTATTCTGCTTCTGACTTGATCGGTGCTGTCAATGCGGTGCGGACATCCGCGGGCGTATCTGCTTACAGGGTCAATTCGATCTTGATGAGCACCGCTCAAGCCCAGGCCAATTACATGGCGTCCATTGGCACGTGGTCGGATTATGGTCCGGGTGGGGCTACGCTTGGCGAGCGCCTGTTGGCTGCTGGGTATCCGCTGGCTGGCGATTTGTCTGCGGGAGGGATTGCCTCCCAAAATGTGATTCAAGGCACGGCCAGCATGAGCGTACAGACCGCGGTCGATGCCTGGAGCGGCGACGCCGAGCACCGCATTGCCCTGTTTTCCACTGGTCTGACCGAGATCGGAGCTGGTGTCACCTATTCCGGCGGCGATGTCTACTACG
>JBJKOR010000535.1:0-3509 GCA_046707185.1 Anaerolineales bacterium
GGGGTATAAAGACAACCAAAGTATATCCCCGCTCGGAATGAAACGAAAGTGTCAATTGTCCCGCATGTCACCTGACGGAAAAAAGCTCCTTGTTGTACAATTGAATTAATCTCATTCAACGAGGCGCGTATGACCAGCAAACATGAAATACTCCTGCAAAAATATGCCGAGGTGATCGTCAAGATTGGTTTGAACCTGCAAAAGGGCCAGCGTCTAATCATCGTGAACAGCCGTTTACGCGGAGTCTCTCTAATCGCCGCGCCGCTGGTGCGCGAGGTAGTGCGCGCCGCCTATCAAGCGGGAGCACGATTCGTAGATGTGATTTGGGCCGACGAAGAACTGCTACGCATCCGCCTGCAAAACGCTTCGCACGCATCGCTCATCGAATATCCCAAATGGCAGATCGCGGCGCAAATGGATATGATCGAACACGGCGATGCCCTTCTCACCATCCTCGCCGACGACCCCGACCTGATGAGCGGCTTCGATTCCGAAAGCGTGGCCCTCCTGCAAAAGACACACCTCGAAAACTATAAGCCCGTTGGAACAGCCATCAGCCGCGACGCGGTCAACTGGTGTCTGGTGGCCGCTTCCGGTCCCGCGTGGGCCGCGAAGGTGTTCCCAAAGCTGGAGCCGGAAGAGGCGGAGGAAAAATTATGGGAAGCCATCTTCGAAACGACACGCGTCGACCAGGATGATCCGATCGAGGCTTGGGAAAACCACATCCAGGACTTAACAGCGCGCTCAAAATATTTGCACGCGAAGCAATATACGGCGCTGCATTACCAAGCCCCCGGCACCGATCTGACATTGGGCCTGCCGCGCGGCCATCGCTGGATCAGCGCCCGGATGCCCGCCGAAAATGGTGTGGAATTCATCGCCAACCTGCCGACCGAAGAAGTCTTCACGATGCCGGACCGGAGGCGCGCCGAAGGAACCGTCAACGCCACGATGCCGCTCAGTTATGGCGGCTCGTTGATCGAGAACTTCAGCATCACGTTCGAAAAAGGACGCGTGGTCAAAGTCAACGCAAAGAAGAACGAAGCGATTTTGCAGAAGCTGGTCGAAACCGATGAGGGCACTTCACATCTCGGCGAAGTGGCGCTCGTGCCTGCCAGTTCGCCGATTGCGAGACGCGGACACCTTTTCTACAACACGCTCTTCGATGAAAACGCCTCATGCCACATCGCCATCGGACACGCCTACCGCTTCACATTGACCGGCGGCGAGGAAATGACCGACGACGAATTTCGTGCGGCGGGAGGCAACAACAGCCTCACGCACGTGGACTTCATGATCGGCTCGTCCAAGATGGACATCGACGGAATCAAGGAAGATGGTTCGCACGAACCTGTCATGCGTAAAGGCGAATGGGCGTTCAAAGTATAAATACCAAAACAATCCACAGATTTCGCTGATTATGCAAATTAAAAATCTGCAAGCTATGTGTAACCTGCAAATAACTTGAAACCAGTGGAGGAAACATGCCAAAACTGAAAACCGAATCTGAGATCATCATCCCCGACGACATTCTAACCGCTGAATACGAATATATCGCAGCCACCGCGCATGATGCCAACGAAGACCGTTCGCGTGTGGCCTCCTTTTATTTTGTCGCGGTCGGCTCCATCGTGGCGGCAATCCTCGGCACGCAATTCGCCAAAGATAACCTAAGGAGCGTTTCCATTGCCTTTGCGATTCTATTTTTCATCCTGACCATCCTCGGCGCGTTGACCATCGCTCAGTTGGCGCGCCTGCGCGCCGCATGGCACGAATCCATCGAGGCGATGAATCAAATCAAGGATTTTTACATCAAGAAATTTCCCGATACCGAACCGGCCTTCAAATGGCGTGTCAGAACCATTCCCCCCACCGACAAACCGTTCAGCATCGCAAATTTGATCGCGCTCGAAGTCACCCTGCTCGGCGCACTGACCACAGCCGCGGCGGTTTATTTTGTCCTGTTTGCAATTGGGGAAATCACGTGGTCAAGTTGGATCATCATCGCCATCGCATTTATCATCGGTGCAATTCTTCAATGGCTTTGGTATAAGCACCTACTCGTTGATGATCGATAGGAAATTCATTATGCCCCGCGTTTACAGCCTCGAGAAACACAGACCGATCAATCCGATGAGCGGCCGCCGCTACCACTCGAGAGATAGAATCTAAGATGAGGAACATCCATCCCCGCCGTTTGTTTACGAACGTGGGATTACTTTCGTTGCTTCTCATCTACGTTCTCTTATGGATTGCCATGATCCATGACCCCAAGCAAAACACCGGCTCGGATTTTATAGGCTTTTATGCCTTTGGGAGAATCGCTCAAACTCAGGGATTCGAAAACATTTACAATATCCAAAACCAGCAGAATATCGAGGATGAGGTCGTGGGCTTTCACGTCGTGCCGGAGTTCTATACCCACGTTCCGTTCGTTGCCATCCTTTCGACTTTGGTCGTGGATTCCGATTACGTTCAATCGTTCATCCATTGGACAATTGTTCTGCTCCTTCTGAACGCGGTGAGTTCGTATTTATTCATCCGCACTTTGCAAAACGATGATTTCAAAAAAGAAGAGACCATCATTTTGTTTGCGGGAGCATTTTTATTCTTTCCAACTTTCTCGGCGTTCATGAACGGACAGGATGATGCCATTCTATTGCTTGGATTGGCAATTTGGATGTGGGGGTTGTTTTCGGAAAAACTTTTTATGGCGGGTTTGGGATTGAGTCTGGCCGTCGTCCGCCCGCAGACTACGTTATTTTTAGCAATCCCATTTCTGTTCAAACAAAGAAAAGTATTTTGGGGCTTCGCTTTGGGCGGGGCGATCCTTGTCACCATCAGTTGGATATTCGTCAAGACTGAAGGCATGGCTGGTTTTATCAACAGTCTTCGATTCATCGAGAGTACAATTTGGATTCAACCACATGCTTTGGACATGCCCACCATTTCTGGCGTGATCCGGCGCAGCTTCAAAACAATCGACATCAGGCTTGTCAGCAGTCTCGTTTGGGGATGTTATCTGGCGGGCATCGCCGGCTTCTGTGTCATGTGGCATAAGTGCAGAGAAGTTTCGGAAAAGCAGATCGGGTTATTGAGTCTATTTTCTATTCTGCTTGTCCCTTACGCGCATTACCATGACTTGGTGGTCTTGCTCGTTCCCATCATCTGTCTCATCCGCGTTTTGGCTTCAAAGCAAATTATCAAAACAAGTCTGTTATCCGGTTTCCCATTGATCGCATCCTTGATCGCGCTTGCCGGATTCACGGAATCAGGTTATCTAAAGTTTACGCTGATCTATTTGGTCATGCTCGTCCTGGGCTATCTTTTGCTTTTCCCAGATCGTATCCCACGGCTTACCATGCTTCGGAAAGGAGAAACTAATGTCTGAAGAAAAGTTTCGCACGGAAGAATTTCGCATCAAAGGCGAAGAATTGTTGAGTAAGATCAAAAATTTGATTCACGAAGGGAATATCCGACGTGTGATCATCAAGGACAAAGACGGAAAA
>JBJKOR010000536.1:0-1851 GCA_046707185.1 Anaerolineales bacterium
GAAATAGAGCCAATCTGAAATGTTCGCGATAGTGGCAACGCTGATCCAGCCGAGATACAGGCTAAAGGGAATATCCACACACCACTTCTCGACATTGCTCACGGATGCGCGCCCAACATTCAGTTTGAGATAACTTGCGATCAACAAACCGAGCAAGGTCAACATGACCACCACGCTCAAGCCAAACAGGTTGTAGTGCCAGCAGAACAACCAGGCGGCATTGAACAGGTTGCTCAGGGCGAATAAATATCCGAGGCTGCGCAAACGCGGATTCTCCTTGTGCGCAGGCAGGAACTGGTACACCACGAACGCGATCCAGCCAATGTAGATGATGCCCCAGATGGAAAAGACATATCCCGCCGGGACAAAAAACACTTTGAAGCGGTCGGATATCTCGGCGGTGTTTTGATTATTCAAAGGCAGGGTGACGGCAAGGACATTGACGACAAGCGCGATAAGCGCGCTCAAGAAATTGGCGGTCTGACGCAAGGTATCTTTTGACATGGGTTCCTCAATTGCGAGGCAATATACCATAAAACTGTTCCCCCTTCCCTTCGCGAAGGTGTCAATAAGTGACGGGCGGGGCAAAGGCCAACTCCAAAGTTTTGTTTATCCGTATAAGTTTATGCGCTATAATCACAGACATGGGCGGACTCGATATCAATAAACAAGACGACTTGCCCACCTCAAGCCGTCCCATTCTCTATTCTCCGGTCTCGATACGCCCTTCGCAACGCTTCGACTTCCACTTCCCCTTCGCCAGTCTGGGTCAGTGTCCACTCAGCGCGACGGGGCTACTCGACCAGTGCTTATAACTTCGGGAACCGACTCACCACTTTCGCCGGTGTAGCCGGGCGATCCATCACACCACCTTGATAGATCATAATCGGTGTGCCCTCAACGGCATACGGCAATTCGATGAACGCTTGGCCGGTTAAGAAGCGATCCATGTCAATCGCGCAGGATGTGACATAACCGATGGTCTTGCCATCCGCATTCGTCACCGGATCGCTGTTATGCGCCATGCGCACGCGCTGGACATCGAAGCGGAAGCGCACCACCACGCCCTTGCGTTCCTTTTCGCGCGCTACATACGCCTCTCTTCCGATGAACCACGGCTTGTACGGTTTGACGTACGAACCGAATCCGCCTTCCGCAACTCCCAAATCCCGATGTCCCAATTTACCAGAACCCAGCCCCATTTCATCGCCATAGAGCGGCAAGCCCGCTTCGGTGCGCAGGCTATCGCGTGCACCTAATCCAATCGGCTTGACTCCAAACGAAGCGCCGACTTCCAAAATCTTATTCCAAAATTCAACGGCACGCTCAGGATGGACGAACAACTCAAAGGCTATCTTCTCGCCGGTGTAACCCGTTCGAGAAACAATTAAGTCAAAACCGCCAACGACCGCGTCACACAATTCGGTTCTCTTCAACTTCATGATGCGATCACGCGTCTCGTCGTCCACGCCCATGGCCAGCACGATATCGCGGCTCTTCGGCCCTTGCAGCGCGATATCGATCCGCATGTCGTCGCCCGACTTCGGGTCACGCAAGTTGCGGATGATCGCATTGTAGCCATACGTGCGCGCCCACGGCTTGGCATTATCGATCTTGACTTTGCCATCGCGCACCGCCTCGAACCACGTGCGATCCTTGTCGTCGTTCGAGGCGTTGACCACCACCAAATATTTATCCCAGGCGCGGCGATAAACCAGCGTATCATCGATCACATCCGCATCGGGCGTGAGGAACTGCGAGTAAAGCGATTCGCTGGGCAGCAGTCCACCGCAATCGTTGGCGCAGATCGAATCGAGGAACGAGGCCGCGTCCACACCTTTGACTTCATAC
>JBJKOR010000537.1:0-2453 GCA_046707185.1 Anaerolineales bacterium
AAGGATGAAAAACGACGCGCCTTTACAGAACGCGTCGCTTCAACGATCATGCACGTGCAGAAGTTCGAGTAAACGATTTATTCAACGCCCGAACGACAGTCTGCGGCAAGTCAATGGGTACAAAGTAATCCGCGGGAAAAAGATAATCTTCTCCGCTTTCATCAATGACGCGCCAATCGCCATCCGCTTGTGCGTCCTTATCCGGCAATACGCGGTAAATCTTGTGCAACTCCAGCGAAGCCGGATACTCGCTGTTATCAACGCAGATTACAAATCGAGGAGTGGATTTTGTAGTTTTCATATTTTTATTCCAAATATCTCTTGCGTTTGAACTCTTTTCGTCCGACGCCGTGCGCTTCATACCAATGGATTTCGGCTTTGCGGATTCTTCCAGTCGAGAGTTTGATAAAGGCAGTTCCCTTCATCTTTCGCCAGCGGCCATCGCCATACAGTTTTCTGATGCGCGGCAAATCTCGAATGGATTTGCCAATGGCAATCACTTCTTCATCTGTTATGTCGCTGATGATCTCAAAAGACGCCATCCCGTTTCTCCAGTTAAATTATACACGCTTACGCAAAGCTCAAACATCCACGCCAGCTTCTACCAATCTGTTGTATAAGGCGCGCACTGTAGTCGCGTCGTTATGGGCATGGCAGAGCCTGCCCTGCCGTCTCGCATGATTTGCTAAGCAAATCACGTGCCGCCGTTGATCGTGGCACACAGGCCACCTACGGGCGGCACGAACGGTGAGCGCAGTCGAAGGGAAACACTTTGAGAGGGTGTTTGTCCATAAAGGATGAAGGGTGAAGTAGGAAAGATGAAAAACAGCGCGTCGATGAGTCGACGCGCCGTTATGATTATTCTGCTAATCCCAGTTCCTCTTCTAAATCTTCGAGCGGGATAGTTGCTTTTTCCTTACCGCGTTCATCGAGGTACTTCATCAAAGCTTTATTCTGGCGCGCCAATTCGATCTCGCGGTCGAAGTCATCCACTTCGGCGAGAAGGAACTCCTTCCCATCTTCGGAACGCAGGATCACATTTTGCTTCCTTGCTTGCTTGAGTAAATCATTGATGCTTTTCTTTCGTTTAGATACGAACACTGTTTTCATAGATCAAACTCCTTGCCATTAACCATTAACCGACTGCCTGTCTTATGACCTAATGCTCTGACGCTTACGCTCTGTTCGGCTTCATCCACATCGTAGAAGATTCGAAATTTTCCGACGCGCAATTCCCATCCTGCCAATTCATTCGGGCGCAGTTTTTTGCGATTGCGTGTTACAGATGCAGGTTCATGCAATAACTGGTTCTTGATAGCTTCGACAATTTGCTTTTGCTCATTCTTGCGAAATGAACGCAATTCATCACTGGCGCGCGGCGTGAATCGAACTTGAAAAGACATAAATGGATTCCCACCAATTATTTTACTTCAAAAAACTGACTGCGCCACCTTCTACGAGTCGGTTATGGTCTCGATACGGCGGCGGTGGTTGAGTAGCCCGAAGGGCATAAAGCCCTGCGCCCTTTCAGGGTCGAAACCCACCGCCTACTCGATCACCAAAGGCGCGTACGGCAGTCGCGTCGCTATGCGCGTGGCAGAGCCTGCCCTGCCGTCTCGCATGATTTGCTAAGCAAATCACGTGCCGCCGTTGATCGTGGCACACAGGCCACCTACGGGCGGCACGAACGGTGAGCGCAGTCGAAGGAATGAAAAACGACGCGCCAATAAAGTCGACGCGCCGTTCTGTAATTACGCTACTTGATAAGTTTGCCCCAACAAGAGGAATCCCGCCACATCGTCTTTTGCCAATTTCTGACGAATTTGCTCGAAGCGGCGGACGGTCTCTTCGGAATATAATCGTTCGCCGCACTTCAAACACACCTCGGCAGTCACTTTCAAGACAGCAGTATTCACGCCGCCTTTAAGTAGTTTCTCCACTTCTTTTTCAACTAATTCCCCGCCGCAAACGGGGCATTTGTCAAATGGTTTCATTCCTTACTCCTTTCGCGCCAGTTGATCCAGCGATTTTGGTCAGGACGATAAACAGTAATCAGTACTGCCCATTTTGTTTTTTCATTGTATGCCCAAACGCTATGAACAGGCTCACTTCGAAAATTATCTCCATAAATCAAGCAACTTGGATACGGTTTATCTGTCGGATAATCTTCGATGATTTCGCCTTGCAATACGCTAAAGAATATCTCGTCAAATGTTAGACGATCCGCCTGTGCTTCTTCGTCGGCGTGATCAGTGATGCGTATCCGTTTCTCTTGAATCGCAGAGACGATGTTTTGGATGTTCATAATTGATGAAGGTAATTATACCTACTTTTCTAGGGTGGTCACTTTAGCGTACAGCTTTGCGAATCCCATATTCCCAATCCGCGCCCGGCAAAATGGTTCGGCTCCGCTCACCACATAGCTTTTCTTTATCGAGCCACGCGTCCACGCC
>JBJKOR010000538.1:0-7493 GCA_046707185.1 Anaerolineales bacterium
GCGAGACGTTCGCGTTCGGTGTTGAGAGCCTCAAATTTCTGGTCGAAGTCCGAGAGCAGGAAGTTGACCGCACTGGCAAGTTCTTCGATGCCGCCGGTATCTGCATTCGAGGGATCATTGTTATGCAACGCTTGGCTGTATTCGTTTAGTTTGCGCCGCAGCGTGAAATAACGCCAGGCAAAGAAAATGGCAAGGATAAGAAAAATGATAAGGAAGAAGAGCAGGGCGGAGTCCATAAGATGAAAATGCAAAACGTAATTTGCGCTTTACGTTTTGCGCTTTGTCTAACCCTCGAAGCGATAGCCGCCGCCGCGCACCGTGACGATGCGTTTTGGCTCCGCCGCATTGGACTCGATCTTTTGCCTCAGCCAGCGCACATGGACGTCCACGGTGCGGCTGTCGCCGATGAAGTCCCAGCCCCAGACGCGTTCGAGGATGAATTCGCGCGAGAGCATCTGGCTTTTGTGTTCGGCGAGAAAGAGCAGCAGTTCGTATTCCTTGGGTTTGAGCTGCAAAGGCTTGTCGTTCAGAATCACTTCACGGCGCGTGATGTTGACGACGAGATTATCGAAGGCCAGGGTTTCGTGTGGAGAAGCCGATTCACCTTTGGCTTTTTTCATTTCTTCGCGCAGCATACGCGTGCGTCGCAACTGCGCTTTGACGCGCGCCAGCAGTTCTCGCATGGAAAACGGTTTGGTCAAATAATCGTCCGCGCCGACTTCCAGACCGACGACGCGGTCGATTTCATCGTCACGGGCGGTGAGCATCAGGATAGCGGTGGTCATTTCCTTGCGCAGGATGCGCGCCACTTCGAAACCGTCCATTTTGGGAAGCATGATGTCGAGGATGATGAGATCGGGCTTCGAGCGGCGGGCTGCTTCCACGGCGGACATTCCATCGCCAACGGTCTTGACCTCGTAGCCATCCTTCTTCAGGTTATAGGCCAGGGTTTCCTGTAAAGCGGGTTCGTCTTCAACGACGAGAATGGATTCGGACATTTGCTAAGAATATATCATAACAAAACAAAATCGTTTGTTAAGGTGATGTTAAGGGCAAACCGTAAATGCGCCAAGAAATTGACTTTCTTTCACTTTGAAATACTCCGCCAAAAAACATTATCAATTGTCAGGAGTGACTCGCTATGAATATATTCTTATAAGAACTAACAGCGTGAATCAATCTGTCAATTTCGCGTCGCCTGGCATCGTCGCACGAATCATGTTCTTCAAGTCTTGCTCAAAGGCGCTAAGTCTGTCTTTTTCCCATTTTAAAGTTTGCTGGTGGTTTGTATCAAAGTGTGTTTTTCCCGAGTCGAATATAGATTTTTCGCAAGTATAAATTACAGGTTTCCCTAATCCTTCTGCAAAACCAGCTTCCCAATAGACGCCACGATTATCGTCTGTCAAGTCGGCTATCAGGAATCTGGAAATTCGGATTTCGACTCGTAGATGGTCGTCTATTAAGCCTGCTCTCGCACGGTCGGGGTCATCTAAACGATGAAGAACGAATCCCGTTGGCGTGGAAATCGCTTGAGGTGCACAGGCGCTCAATAGGATGACAATAAGAATGGGAAGAATTTTTTTCACGAAGACGAATTATAGCCGGAGAATTTTTTGAAATAGAAAAACTTATTTAAATTTTAGATAGCATTGCGGCGTAGTGAGTACGGAATGTACACTGTGCTAGCTGGCGTTCAATCCCAGTGACTTCATAACCTCTTCCGTTACATTTTCAAATGGCTCTTTGTCCATCTCGATATACTCGAAGCCATATTTTTTGGCCTCCTGCTCAATGTAGGCACTCATCTGCTTCACAAACATTGCAAAAGCGCTGATGTATTGGTCGCTTACATCTCGCATCCAATCATGCTCATTCTCTTCAGCAGATTTCTTGATGTTCTCTTTGTGATTTTCACCTTGATTTCCAAGAAATACAACCCGATGAGGAATATTCTCAAGCCGACTCACTAATTCAGGAAGAACGGCAACTCCTTCAATCAATGCATCTCGTCCTTCATCATTTTCTCTCCTGATAAAAGCCTCTACCGCTTTCCAAACAACATGACTTTCTTTTCTCGCATAATCAATCAGCTTTTCCGGTTCCTTCGTTATCAACTTCACCTGCTCTGTCATAGGCATTTTATTGAACTTGTCAAAAACAAACAAATCTGGCGCCGATTCTAGGTTCAGAACATTCTCCAGTACTGCACCGAGGCTATCTGTTGAAACGACACTCACAATATATTTCTTCCGAATCTGGCTGGCGATGATCGATTTTCCAACTCTTGGAGGACCACCTAAAAGAAAAATCATAGTTGCACTATTCGTCTTAGCAAGCCAACGACTCTTCATCGATCATCACGCCGAGAGACCGACGCCGCGCGGCACGCTTTTTAGGCACAATTTCGGCTTACGAGTATCTTGCCCGGCTTTCACGAATGGCGTCAGGAATATCGACTTTAGAAATTGGAAGCTTTGCACTACGCACATCAAAAGGTGAAGTTTTTGCGAGTCGTTCAGGACGAATAATAAAGATGCGCCCATCACGACTTCTCAATTTAACTTGTCCTTCTTTCAATGCTCTTTCTAGTAAAACTGAAAGCCGCTCACGCGCTTCTGAATAAGAATAAGTAGTCATGGTTACATTTTCTGATTGAATTGTACCCTCCATTCATAAGTTGTGGCAATAACGTTGGAAAGCGGGATTAAAATCCCTGCTCAGTTCATGGAAGCCCTACGGGCTAATTGCTTGAGTCGGTTTTAACCGACTTCCATGCGCTGAGGAGGAGATTCATCTCCGACTCGAATCGCAATGACATATTCGATGAATTGTAATACGCCGATTACTTCAATTCAATTCGATTCAACGTAAACGAAGCCAACGCCTCTTCGTCAATCGTCACGCCGAGGCCGACGCCGCGCGGCACATCGATTGTGCTGTCGCTGTTCAATGTAAATCGTTCATGCGTGATATCGCGACTGTAATAACGATCCGAGGCGGAAATATCGCCGGGCAGAACAAATCCGGGCAGCGAAGCCAGCGCCAAATTCGAGGCGCGTCCCACGCCGGTCTCCAACATACCTCCGCACCACACGGGAACGTTTTGGGCGCGGCATAAATCGTGTATTTCCACGGCCTGGCTCAAACCAGCCACGCGTCCGGCTTTGATGTTGATAATACGGCAAGCTTTCATCTCCAGCGCGTAACGCGCATGGCGCGGCGTGATGATGCTTTCATCGAGACAGATCGGCGTGCGGAATTGTTCCTGTAACTTGTGATGATCCCAAATATCATCCTCGAATAATGGCTGCTCGATCAGCAAGAGATTTAAATCATCGAACGGCTTGAGCGCTTGCGCCGTCTCCAGGGAATAGGCCGAGTTCGCATCCACCTGCAAGCGCATGTCCGGAAAAGCCTTTCGCACTGCGGATGCATCGCCGACATCGCGTCCGGGTTTTATTTTGATTTTGAAGCGCGCATAGCCGTGGTTTATATAGTCTGTCACGGCTCGCACCAGGACTTCGGGCGACTCCTGCAGCCCAACCGATACACCCACTTCGACTTTGTCCCTCACGCCGCCGAGCATTTCCCGCAGCGATTTCTTATCGCGCTTTCCGAGCAAATCCCAAAGCGCCATCTCGATCCCGGCCTTGGCAAGATGATGTCCGCGAATTCCCGAAACGCGCTGCTGGAATTCCGCCGCGTCTCTGATGTCCTGTCCAAGCATCAACGGCGCAATGTAATCCTTGATGATGTGCTGGGCGGTGCCGACCGTCTCGTAGTTATATCCCGGCGTTTGATCGGCGACACACTCGCCCCAACCGATCAAGCCTTCGGAGCGAATCGAGATGATGATGCATTCGCGGTCCAGTTCGCGCCCGAACGAGGTCTCGAACGGTGAAACCAGCGGCATGTTAAGTTGATGAAGGGTGATCGAATCGATTTTCATTTTGTGACCTGTTTTCCTAGAAGTTCTTACAAGATAGCGCCTGCTTGACCTGATCGATCACTTTGGTATCGGGCGATGGAAGTCTATCGAAACGGGACCAATTGTTGCACAGCGTGGTCTCGAGACCCGAAGTCAGTTTTTGCGCGGCCAGAGTCAAATCATCCGCCTTTTGCCAGTTCCCGGTCTGAGCGTAGGCTTCGATGAATGGAAGATAT
The DNA here is from genome assembly GCA_046707185.1 of Anaerolineales bacterium. GTDB lineage: Bacteria > Chloroflexota > Anaerolineae > Anaerolineales > Villigracilaceae > Fen-1038. The sequence continues at coordinate 4,165 of JBJKOR010000538.1, forward strand.
TCGGCGCCATATTGAGGAGCCAATTTATTTTGCTGTGCCTGTTGATCCAGTGTAAGGACCATTTTCCAATCCTTCTGTTGCCGAGCCAGATCGGCTTTTTCAAAATAGTAACACCAATCGTGAGGCGGCTCGGGACCGAAGATGTTCGGGTCGGGCGGAGCAGATTTCTGGTCCGGGACGATGCGGGAAAGGTTGGAGGCAGGGATCAAATTTCCCTGCTCATTTGTGAATAAAGGATCGTCTGCATAGACCGTATCGAGCATCCGCAGGCATGATGTTTTCGTTTGGTGTACGTAGGCAATGCTTGCCGAGGTATTTCCTTCAAAGTACAGGTCGCGAACAATATGGCTAAGCCGAATACCCGGCTTGAGGGTGGAATTCATAAATGGTTCGTCGGTAAAGAACCAATATGGGAGCAAGTTGCCTTTTGTTTGGAAATGATACAGAACGTTGAGTGCGAAGCTCGCGTCGCTTTCCGGCACCGAAATCGATGGCTGTTCTCTTGATAAGAATGCGGTGCGTGGTTGGACTGCGGGTGCACGCCAGTAAAGCTGCCAGTAATAATCGCTTTGTTCTGCCCATTCGATTCGATATTGGTTCACGACAAGGAACTGCGTCGCGACCGAAAAGATAAGGAGAATGCTCAGGATGATCTTTTGCTTCGATGAATGAACAAACCAGATCAAAAGCGCAATGACGATCAATCCCGCACCAAACATGGGGGCCAGCGAAAAACGATCGTCCCATCGTCCGAGTCCGCTGACCTGTTTTCCGATAATCCATACAGGCATGGCGCCGAAGATGAACGAAACGATGCCCACTAAAAACAACGGAAGCGGAGATGATGTATTTTGTTCTTTGTTATTCGTATCGTAGAAGAATGCAAACAGGATTGCAAACACAATGCCAACGCCGAAAGCCAGCCATGTTAATTTGCTTTGAAGCGTAAATCCATCGATCTTGGCGAAGACGTTGGTCCAGACTTGTAGAATGGAATACGTTAAATCAAGGAAAGCACGCGTAGCAAAGGTAAAGGCGGTGGTTACCCAGGAAGTTGTGGCACCTTCCAGTAACTTGACATCTTGGGCGCGCACCGCCATATGGCTTGGGAAGTAAACGAACCGCCACCAGAAATAAAAGAGCGTAACCAGTAAATAAGGCACATATCTGACCACAGCCCGGCCAAACGAACGGAAAATATTTTTAGCTTCAGAGTAAAGCAGCATCCACAAAAGAATGGGGCGAATCAGCTCGAGGCCGACAAAGTATTCCATCGTAAAGAGATGAACGAAAGTTGCCGCCCATGAAAGCGGAAAAAGAAGCCAGGCCCATTTTGGATTCTTGACCGCGAGAAACATCCAATAAATGGATAATGCAAATAAAAAGAAGGCTGCAAAATGGCGGTCGTATTGAGTCGATAGGGCCTGCTGAAGAAAGCCCGGATAAACCAGCAGCAAGGCTCCCAGCCAGCGCAGGTGAGATGCGTAGCGCGGCCAGAGATAAGTCAGCGAATAGACGAGCAGCAAAATCGCGGCCCAACGTAATAGCAAGGCAATGATATGCCAGCCGATTGGGTTCGACCCAACCAGAAGATAAGTCAACTGTGGGGGCCAGGGGAACGGACGGTCGTTGGCGTAGAAGCCCGACTGTAAAACAGGATTGAGCTTCGTGAACATCACGACTTCCCAATCATCCCAGTAGAAGCCGAGATAGGTTATGCAATATCCGTACGTGGCGAATCCAAGCAACAACAAAGCCACTGGATAAAACCAGAACAATTCAGATATTTTTTTTAATTTCGACATGATCTATTCGTTTTTTTCTTCGCTGTTGTCACCGATCTGCAAGTCACGCAAAGCTTCATCCATGCTTAGGTTCTCGTGCCTCATTCCGGGGACGGGCGTGCCGCAATACGGACAAATATTCCACGGTAGTTCCATCAACTTGCCGCAATGGTGACAGACCTTTTTCAGTTTGGTATTGCAGTTTGGGCAAACCTGCCAATCCTCTTTGACGCGGCGTTCACAGCCCGGACATAATGGCAGATCCTCCAGCGCTTGAAGCAAGGTCTCCTCTTCGAGCGTGTGCTGATATTCTTCTTCCAGGGTTCTGGCAGGACGCAAAATCAAATAAACCAGAACTCCGGGCAGGTTTAAGACTGCAACCAACAATGCAGAAAGAATATGCACCAACGGATCGCGGGTGCGTGTACGAATATCGCGATAGGTCCAAATGACAAGCGCGATCCAAAGCGCGGCCAGAAAGGCGCCGCCAAAGCCGGTTAACACGAGGACAAAGTTGCTGAGGAAAGTCGGGTCGAAGTTCATGTTTCTGTCCTGTCATTGCGAGCGCTCGCAGAGCGCGTGGCAATCTCGTTTTACAACAAAGTGATTGTTTGATGTTTAGCTGAGATCGCCACGTCGCCGCTTCGCGGCTCCTCGCGATGACAACGGGATGAAATGAATTGTACCCTCCAATTCTAAGTTATGGCAATAAGGTCGGGAGCAAGCCGCCGGAAGCGAGCATGGTTTTTTGGCCGGTTTGAATGTTCAACATCCAAACGTCGGAGTGACCGATGTTATCATAGGAATAACGCGTATAAACGAGATAGTTGCTGTCAGGCGACCAATTCAGGTCTGTGTAGGAAACGTCCGGTTCGTTCAAGACCACGTGCGATTGAGTCCCATCGGGCTTCACGAGCCACACTTGATCGCCCTTCTTGCTGGTGTCAGAGTTGGAAAGGTTCCGGTCGATGGCGATCCACTGTCCGTCCGGGGACCAGGAGGCGGAATAGTCCGTTTGATCCGGCGTGCCGCCCAACTGGATATTTTGTCCGGTGCTTAAGATGTAACGTTGAACGTGTACCGCGGATCCGGCTTCGGGAGAAACGGCATCCCAAAATAAAATAGAGTCGGATTTCGGACTCCAGATTTCCGGCATCAGGCCCTGATAACCGATGGAAATGGAAATGTTCTTGCCATCTTTCAAGTGATAAAGTTGAATGGTGTTGTTCGCGGGCGAGATGAAACTCAGCCATTGCCCGTCTGCAGAAAAGGCGGGAGCATTGCTTGGGAAGGCCTGGTCTTGAAACACGGGCTTTGTTGCGCCCGTTTGGAAGTCCAGCCACCAGATACTGAATTTCGATAACGTCGAACCCATCGAATAATCGTATCGTTGATAGACGATCTTTTGTCCATCCGGATACCATTGCGGGTCACCGCATTGGGATGATGGACAGTTCAAGATCTGGCGTTGCTGCGAACCATCCACATTGATGGCTGTTATCGAGGAACTGCCATCAATTTTGAATGTTGTGTAAAGGATGGTTT
>JBJKOR010000539.1:0-1945 GCA_046707185.1 Anaerolineales bacterium
TCCGAGACGGATGATTCCGCTGACAGTTACCTGCCCCGGCCGATCATATCGACGCCAATCGGCAGGCGCGGTATTGCCGTCCGAGGGAATCCAGCCGCGGTCAACGAGAACCGCCTCCCCGTCGGAAAGACGAAGCGGAGTGAGCAAATGATAGCCGGGTTGAACGCCGTTATATTGATCGCGCGTCGCAATCTGATTTTGAAAATCGTAACTTCCGGTGGCCATCACCGAACGGTATTCCATCGTCGATAAATCGCCCGAGGCGGGAAGGTTCAAAGGCGGCATTTTCTGCACAGTCCTCATATGATCATAAAAGGCGCGAGTTTCGTGAAAGCGTGCAATCTGCCAGATGCCCAATCGCACACACACAGCCGCCGCAATAAAAATCAGAATCGTCGCCAGCCAATAACGACGACTGAACATCAATTTCAGAACATCGAGGAAGATGAAGCTTCTTTTTTCAACGGCCATAACAAAAAGCTATAGAGTGCGGCAATGATTGCAGCCGGAACCCCGCCCACAATTACGCCCTCCATGCGTGTTCCGGGAGTTAAAGCCTGACTGACATCCAAGCCGAAAAGTTTGGTTGCAACAAACGAACATTGGAATGAATATTTTTGGGCCACGTTAAGCTGCATGCTGGCGGAGGAACCGGCCGGAATCCACAATGGGCCTAACTGATGGATCACCGAGTCGTCATTCTCCACGACCAGGGTATCACCTACAACAAAGAGCATCCCTTGAGGAATGGACGGAGGCTGTTGTCCCTCGGCCACGCGCTGGGCGGTCCCGGCAGGGATGGTGAGAACAACTCGACGTGGAGCCCTGGTATTCATGCCCGGCATGACCGCAAAGGCGACCTCGGTCAGCACGGTGCCAAAGATCATCCCGGCAATCGCAAAGATGGTTACGCGTCGTACGATTGGATTCCGAAACATCAATTTCCCTTTATGAGATTTTGAACATCCTCTGCCACCTGCTGCGGATCCATACCGGGTCCGTTATACGTCAGGCGAAGATTTCCATTGGGATCAATAACATACAAATACGTGGTATGCGTTTCACCACCATTTTCAACCGCAACACCATATCCTTTATAGGCTTGTTGGAGTTGCTCAGCGGTACCGAACAAGCCAAGGAAAGTTGGATTGAATTCCGTCATCCATTGTTTCAAGCGCGCCTGCGTATCACGAGCGGGATCGGTGGTCACCATCGCGACTTGCACATCTTGTGAAAGATTCCCCAACATGCTCATTGTCACTTTCAACTTCGCCATTGTTGCGGGACATTCATCCGGGCAATTGGTAAAACCAAAGTATAACAACACAACTTTTCCGCGTTGACCGCTCAACGAAAATGGCTGGCCGTTGCTATCCGTCAAATGAATAGCCGGGGCAGGGTTGGCAGGCGTAATGACCACGCCATGAAAGGCTGGCCTGCGACTCGCAAATAAGACCCCGACCACAAGCACCAGAATTGCAAGGGCGGTTCCGCCGACCACGACAAGATTTCGATTCATCCTATTCACTTTCAGTACGAAAGTTCATGGGCGACCGTTTCGTCACCCCTGAACTTTACTTCGTACACTTTGATTTCAAATTAGTTTGCCGACCAAATATAACGCCGAATAAAAGAAAACCCAGATTACATCCACAAAGTGCCAATAGATGGTCGCAGATTCCACCGCCCAATGGCGCTCAGGCGTATACAGGCCGCGCAATCCGTTGCGCAGAACAATGCTAAGGAAGATCACGCCGGTCAAGACATGGAAGGCGTGCATACCTGTCATGATAAAAAAGATGGAGCCTGCTGCTCCCGAAGACGGAGTGACACCGGCCCCAATCGCGGAGGGCCACTCCACCACAACCACGCCCACCAAAAATACCAGTCCAAGAATGATCGTCGCCACGATGCCAACGATAAAACCCTTGCGGTTGCCATGTTC
>JBJKOR010000540.1:0-5991 GCA_046707185.1 Anaerolineales bacterium
TGGCAGTTCGCCGAGGCACATTTCCAGCGTAAGAGACAAAATGTCATTGGCGAGCAACGGCGCAAAGCCAAGTTCCACTGCCATTACGTTATCGACATTCTCCAGCGTTTGCACCATTTGTTTGGTCTCTTCGGGAAGCCCTGCCATGAGATGAACAATGATCGGCAGGGGAGAATCGCTCCAACGGCGCACATATTTCTTTAACACGGCATTCAATCCGGGATTGGGCAAGCCGGCGTGCAGCAGGAATCCGCCGGGGTATTCGATCAAAGCCGGTTGCGAAGCGGACGTTCGAGGTCGCAGTGAGATCGGGTTGGTGATGAAGGCGCCGAGATCATTGAACAAACTTCCGAAATCTCTAAGACTTCGGAAATCTGGCGCGAATCCCAAAGTGCCCGCTGCATTCGTCAAAGGTTTGCGAAAGATCAAATCGCGCTTGGACATTTCCTTGAGCCTATGTGAGAATTTTAATTGAAAACCGCAAGAGCGTAAAACTCAATGTGCTCCTGCGGTTTTGGTTTCCTTTTTATGGAACGAATGTTATTTCAATCCCATTGCTTTTAGCATCTCTTCATTGGTGCCGAATTTGAAATCTTCCAGTCCGCGCTTTTGGGCCTCGGCGGCTTCCACCGCTTCCAATTTTTGAATATCGGCTTTGGTAACGATGGGCTTGTTCAAGCTCTTCAACTTTGCAGCAACGCCATCCAAGTTCGTGGTCGTTGGTTCCAGAGTTTGCAGATATTGCCAAACGGCCTTCGAGGCATTTATCCCATCCTTGCGCGCATAGCCAACCAGGCCTTCACTGGCTTTGCGCGCCCACCCGCCGATGAATACATCCGGGATGGAGGTGTTGGTCTTCGAATCGAGCACTTCGTATGATAAGTTGTCAACCGGGAAACGCGGCGATGGACTCTTCAAGAATTCGTTGGAATCGGAAGGCAGGCCGAATGACGTATCGACCTTGTCGCCAATAGAGAAGACCACCGTGTCCACATCGAGCAGGCGCTTGTGACCGGTTCCACGCGGCCTTGGCACACCGTTTTTGAGTACGAGAATATTATCTTCGACTTCCATTTGTTTTAGCACGCCGTGCGAAGCGTCGCCAATCATTTGAGCGGGCGAGGTCAGGAACTCGAAGCGGAAGCGCGTATTGCCGAATTTCGGTTCCGCTCTCGGCAGCGCGCCCAGCACTTTCTGGCGGCCCAGTTCCGGGTCCTGATCGATCGCCTGCAGTAGCGGCGTGACGCGTTTTATCTCCGCCTCGAACGCCTCCAAGTCCAGATTCGCGATCGTGCGCGTCATCTCTTCCTTGGTGAAGTTGACCTCGGCAGGTCCGCGCCTCACGACCGCGATCACTTCATCCGCTTTGACTACATGGATGAAATGATAGGCAAGATCGAGCATCACGTTTCCGGCCCCGATGATGGCGCAGCGTTTCCCGAAATGGAACTCCTGCTCATCGAAAGGCGGAAGTTTGTTATAGGCCAGGACAACCGGCTTCGATTGATAGACACCCTGCAGGTCTTCGCCGGGCAAGCCCAGCCATTTTGAGCTTTGCGCTCCCACAGTGACGAGGATGGTCTGGAATCCAAGCGCGCGCAAATCGTCCAGCGTAAGATCGCCTTGAGCGCCGATTCTCAGGTTGGAATAGTATGTTATGTTTTTGTTTGCCAATGACTGGTGGAACTGCTTGCGAAAACCATTCTTCATTTTGAGTTTATCGGGATAGACACCATATTCGGCAAGCCCGCCCGGTTTGATATCTCGGTTGAAGAGGACGACTTGTGCGCCCTGATTGGCAAGTTCGCGCGCACCAAATATTCCAGCTGGCCCTGCTCCGATCACAGCCACAAAGTATGCGTTTTGTTCAGCCACGCTTCCTCCTTGCTTTATTTATCTAAAATATTATAGTGGAAAACCAAATGTGATTCAAGATGGCTATCGATTCAAATCAACCGACTCACAGCGAAGTTGCATGGTCTCTGTTAGAATAAGAAAAGATTTTGCTGGATCGCGTTTGAAGAAACTTCTTGCATTGTTTCAGAGGAGGCTGTATGACAAGGCCAGATGACAGATCGAAGCCCGCGCCCGCAGAGCGCGTACGTGCCATTTTGAATTCGAGCCAGAACGACGAGTCGCCCATTAAACGCTTGCCGAGGGCCAAACCGGCTGAGGAGAAACCGCTTACCCAAACCGCCCCCATTCGGCCTTCGGCTCCGCCCGCCCCCAAAGCGGAACCCGTTAGGCGAAGCTTTCAATTCCTCCCGGCCTTTTGGACCATTGCCAGTGTTATCTCGTTGACCGTGAACATCATCCTGCTGGTCGTTTTAGTTGTGGCTTTACGCGAGCTACAGCAAGTAAATCTTTTGCCACTGGGAACGAATCTGGTGAGCGGACTCTATTCCAACTTCGAAAAGATGGATGCCGCAAATATCAAGACCCAAATCCCGGTGCAGGCGACTATTCCGTTGAATATGTCCATTCCCGTTCAGACCACGACGAATATCTCGCTGGCTGACCCAGTGGAAATCCCGAACGCGCACGTCAAAATCTCAACAGGCACATTGACCATCGATTCGGATGCCGATGTGACGTTGCCGGCTAAAACCAACTTGAACGTGATCCTCAATTTCAATGTGCCGGTGCAAACCTCGGTGCCGGTTTCGTTGAACGTTCCCGTGAATATTCCTCTCAGCTCGACCGAACTGCATCCGGCCATCACGGGCTTGGAGGCGACCATCAAACCGTTATATTGTTTTCTCGATCCGAATGCGCTTTCGATTAATAATTCACCGGTTTGCAAGTGAAAGGTATAATCACCCCCTATGTCTGAATTTACCAAAACCACTCTTTCGAACGGCTTGACCATTCTGCTTAAAGAAATCCACACCGCGCCGCTGATCTCTTCGTGGGTGTGGTATCGTGTCGGTTCACGTGATGAAGCGCCGCCCTTGACGGGTATCTCTCATCTTGTGGAACATATGCAATTCAAGGGTACGCCCAAATATCCGGCCTCGATGATGGACAAGGCAATTTCGCGCGACGGCGGCATGTGGAACGCCTTTACCTTCCTCGATTGGACCACGTTCTTTGAAACGATGCCCGTCGATAAAATCGACCTTGCCTTGCGCCTCGAAGCCGACCGAATGCGTCACAGCGTTTTCGACGAAAAAGAATTTGCCTCCGAGCGGACGGTGGTTGCCTCCGAGCGCGAAGGCAACGAGAACGAGCCGCTCTTTCAGCTTGGCGAAGCCATTCAACAAGCGGCATTTCGCGTACACCCGTATCATCACGAAGTCATTGGTGATATGGCGGATATTCTTTCCATGACGCGTGACGATTTGTATCATCATTACCGCACCTATTATGTTCCTTGTAACGCGGTCTTGGGCATGGCTGGCGATTTCAAAACGAAAGAAATGCTGGAACGTATCAAGAAGTTGTTTGGGAAGATTCCCTCCGGCATGACTCCGCCTCGGATGGCACGGCCTGAGCCGGAACAACGCGGGGAGGTGCAGTTGTCCATCGAAGGTTCGGGAGAGACTGCTTATGTGCAGGCGGTCTATCATTTCCCCGCCGCATCCCATCCGGACTTCTTCCCTCTATCCGTTTTGGACAGCCTGCTCGCCGGCCCCTCGAATTTGAATATGTTCGGCGGCGGCGGGATCTCGAATAAAACCTCGCGGCTTTACCGCGCACTCGTGGATAAGGAATTCGCGGTGTCACTGTCCGGCGGCTCGACCACGACGATCGATCCTTTCCTTTATTACATTACGCTGACCGTTCATCCGAAACGCAAACCGGAGGAAGCGCTGGCCGCCCTGGATGTGGAACTTCGACGCGTGCGCGATGAACTGGTTTCGAAAGAGGAGGTTGCCCGTGCCATCAAGCAAGCGCGCGCAAATTTTGCATACGGAATGGAAAACATTACCAATCAAGCGTTCTGGCTGGGCTATAGTGAAATGTTTGCTGACTATAAATGGTTCCTGACGTATCTCGATAAGCTGGCTAAAGTCAAACCGGAAGATATTCAACGCGTGGCGAAGAAATATTTCCGTTCACAGAACCGCGTGGTGGGAACTTATGTGCCAGTCGAAGGTTCAAAGTTGAAAGTCGAAGGAGGAAACCATGCCCGGGCCTAAACCTTCAAACTTCAATCCTTCTTTGCCTGGACCGGAAGATATTCATCGCAAGGTTCTGTCGAACGGGATCGCCGTTTTGTGCCGCGCCAATTTCAACAGTCCATCGGTTTCCATCAGTGGATATATCGATGCAGGTGGTTTGTTCGACCCGGATGAAAAATTGGGTCTCGCAGATTTTGCTGCGTCTGCTTTGGTGCGCGGGACGGAGAAACACAGTTTCGATGGTTTCTATGATGAACTTGAAGCGGTCGGCGCAAGTTTGGGCTTCGATTCTGGAGTCCATACCACTGGATTTCGTGGGCGCGCGTTGGTCGAAGATTTGAACCTTTTGCTCGATCTTCTTTCGGAGACTTTGCGCCAGCCGGTCTTCCCGAAGCATGAAGTGGAGAAACTGCGCCATCAGCTTTTGACTGGCCTCGCGATTCGCGCTCAGGATACTGCCGATATGGCGAACTTGACCTTTGATCGAATTCTTTTCCGCGGTCACCCCTATGCGCGTCCGAATGATGGATTCCCGGAAACCGTCAAGGCCATCACGCGCCGGGATTTGGCGAACTATCATCGTAAGAGTTTTGGGCCGCATGGAATGATCATTGCTGTGGTTGGGGCAGTGGAGCCAAAGAAAGTAATGGATGCGGTCAGCCGCGTGCTTGGGGATTGGGAAAATCCAAATCAGGTTGATCCGCCTGTGATGCCGGAATTGAAGCGTTTGGGTAAAACCGTTCAACGGCACGTCAAGATCGATGGAAAATCTCAAGCCGATATTATTATCGGCACGAACGGCCCGCGGCGCACCGATGGTGATTATCTGGCGGCTGCGTTGGGCAATTCGGTCCTCGGGCAATTCGGCATGGGTGGACGCATCGGTGATGCGGTGCGCGAAAAGGCAGGGCTTGCGTATTATGCGTATTCGAGCGTGAGCGCGGGGACTGGCCCCGGGTCATGGTCGGCCAGTGCGGGCGTGAACCCGGCCAATGTGGAGAAGGCGCGCGATTTGATCGTCAAGGAATTGAGGCGCTTTGTCAAAAGTGGAGTCACCCAGGAAGAACTCTCCAACAGTCAGGCGAATTTCATCGGGCGTTTGCCGCTTTCGTTGGAATCGAATGCCGGTGTTGCCAGTGCGTTGATCAGCATGGAACGCTATTCTCTTGACATGGATTATTATCGCCGCTATCCTGATTTGGTTAAGTCTGTGACGCGCCGTGATGTCCTCGAAGTGGCGCGAAAATATATTGACCCTGACCGTTTAACGATTGCAGTTGCAGGCTCATGATTCTGCGGACCGGCGTTGACTTGATCGAAATTTCCCGTGTCGCAGATGTGATTGCGCGGCACGGGAAACATTATCTCGAGCGAGTCTATACCCCCGCAGAATTGGAACAATGCGGCAAGAATGTCGAATCCCTGGCGGGGCGCTTCGCCGCTAAAGAAGCGGTGGCGAAGGCATTAGGCACGGGTATCGGCAATGTGACTTGGAGGGAAATCGAGATCCTGGGCGATGAGCAAAACGCGCCCAAGCTTTATTTATACGGAAATGCCGAGAGTATTTCAAAGCAACTTGGATTGAGCGAATGGTCGGTAAGTATCAGCCACAGCATGAGTCATGCCGTGGCGGTTGCGGTTGCTTTTGGATAAAGAATATCGCTGATCCATGAACATGATCGCTTGCGATCAAATGTCAAGCTCCTGTTCCGTATACTTACCCTTGAACTGATCGAACACAGTGAGCGTGCGCTTCGCGATGCCGGTCCAGCCGAAGGTGCGCCGTGCAAACCGCGAGCCTTCGATGGAGAGTTCATCAGCCAATTTGGGATAGCGGATTGGCAAAGCCAGCAGCGTCCCGTATTCC
>JBJKOR010000541.1:0-5217 GCA_046707185.1 Anaerolineales bacterium
TGGTCGTTTTCGAGAAAAACATCATGACCGGCAGGAATTGTGGCCATAAACGCGGCTTGTTGGAACTCGCGAACGAGACCCGGATCGGCATGGCGAAAAATGGGCAGGGAACTTGAAATGCGCTGAAATTGCGATGAATCGATCATATTTCTTCCAGAATTGAAGGCGGTTCAATTTAACCCATCGCAGGCAGCAAAATCTGACATGACATACTTGCGGTTATCTGATGACACAATTCACTATTGTGACTTTGTTCACAGGGTTATTATTCAATTACTTATGCGCTTATGCGTATACATGAAAGGCAGCAATGGTATCGAAAACGTTAGATCAAGAGCGGTATCAACTCGAGGCAGATTTTTGCTCTGCCCTCTCGAATTCAACGCGGCTCCTTATCCTTTGCGCGCTTGCGGATCAGGCGCGCAACGTTACCGAATTGAGTTCTGAATTAAATGTCATCCAACCCACCGTATCGCGGCACCTGAAAGTCTTGCGCGAACGCGGCCTGGTATACGCGGTTCGAAAAGGCTCGAGCATTGTCTATCATTTGGGCGATCCACGATTAATCGAGGCACTCAACTTATTGCGAGCCGTGATGCATGAACGTCTGGCCTATCGGGCCAGTTTGGCAAAAAGTGCACAGGCGATATCCAATGCCTAACAAAAGCATAATCCCTTCAGAGGAGGTTTGCATGCAACGTAAGAAACTATTTTTGGTGCCTATGATTGCGGGAGTTCTGGTTGTAATTGTCAGTGGCCTCGCGCTGCTGATGACACAATCAGCTTATGCCCAATGCGGATCACAGGCATCATCCTGTAAGAATTGCCATGAGGTACAAGGCAAGAAACCTGTGAATAATGATGGTACACCGTGGCACACATCGCATGCCTTTGGCGATTTTTGTTATATCTGTCATGGCGGAAATCAAAGCGCCACCGATGAAACCGCGGCGCACACCGGCATGGTGGATCCGCTTTCGGATATCAAGGCCTCTTGTCAATCCTGCCATCCGAACGACTACCAGGCCAAAGCTCAGACTTACGCGACAAAGCTGGGTGTTCAGCTTGGTTCTGGCAGCGCCCCGGCCGCTTCCGGGTCGGGAAATGGAACGCCGGCCGCGACTGCCTCTGCTGCACCGGCTTCCAGCAATGCTTCGTCAACACCGCAACCCGTGGCCATGCAGCAATCTTCGATACCGCCGAACAGCCCTGACTTGGTCAACTATGTTCAACGCTACAATGAAAATGTATTGCATCAATATCCTATCAATTGGGGCAATGTGATTCTGCTCATCATGGCTGGCATGCTGCTCATCGGCGGCGGAGGTTTAGTGGTCAGCCACGAAGGATTGGTTAAAGTCTCATTCAAAGACACAAAACCGGTCAGCGACGAATTTCCGGCGGATGTGGTGGAGATGGTCCCGAGCCTCGCCAAGCTAAAACCGAGTGCGCGGCGATCGTTGAAGCGCCTGCTGGAAAAGCCCGATGCAACAGCCGAAGTGTTGACGTCCATCGACAAGCTAACCGAAGACAAATCATCGGATCAGAAAGAATAAGGAAGATACTATGAACTGGATTATGAAGCAACTTCACAAGGAAGTGTGGTCGCCATATGCCGCAGGTATCCTGCTTGGTGTGGTAGGCATTCTGGCTGTGTTCCTCTCCAACAGCCTGCTCGGCGCATCCGGCGCCTTCGAAAACCTGGCCGGTTTGGTCGGCAAAGCCATTGCCCCGCAGGCTTTCGATAACACCTACTTCAAGTTTGTCATGCCACCCGGCATCACCTGGGGGGTGATCCTGTTGCTTGGCGTGTTCTTCGGCGGTTTGATCGGCGCCGCAACCAGCGGCTCGTTGAAATGGGGCAAGAAGGATGCTTCCATTAGCGATGCCCAATGGAAACGTGTCTTTGGCCCACAAGTTTGGAAGCGTTGGGTACTGGGATTTATCGGCGCGATCATCCTGGAATATGGCGCAGGCATCGCAGGCGGATGCACCAGCGGTCTTGCCATCTCCGGCGGCATGTTGCTGGTTCCGGCGGCTTTCCTGTTCATTGCCGGGTTATTTGGCGCTGGCATCATCACGGCGTTGGTCATTTATCGCGATCGCTATTAGAAAAGGAGAATGAATATGAACTATGTCATTGCTCTATTCCTCGGCGTGTTCTTCGGTTTCTCGCTGAACAAAGCCGGTTTGACCAAATACAACAAAATTGTCAATCAATTCCGCTTCACCGATATGGCGGTTTTGAAGTTCATGATGACCGCTCTTGTGGTCTCGATGATCGGTCTCTATGGGCTGCGCGGACTCGGTTTGATTACGTTCCCAGCCGTGCCAAATACCTACATCGTTGGGAACATCGTGGGCGGGCTGATCTTCGGGGTCGGCATGTCCCTGACCGGATACTGACCAGGCACCTGTGTCGCCGGGTCCGGCGAAGGAAAATTAGATTATTTGATCCCTGGTCTGCTTGGCTTTTTGGTTGGCGCTGTTATCTACGGTATGACCTACCAGCAGGTATTTCCACAAATCTCCGCATTGGCAAACTATGGCGGCATCGTCGTCCCTGATGCATGGAATCTCAATCCATATCTGACAGTCCTGGTATTCTCGCTCATGGCTGTGCTTTTGTTCTATTTCATCGACCACATGGGTCTGCAAAGAAAAGAAAAATAAGAACATTCGTGATTACTGGTTTATAACTCTTTGGAGAAACTGATGACAAACACAATCTCTAGGCGTGACTTTCTCAAGTTAAGCGGTGCGGCTTTCGGAGCCTTGGCCATCGGACAGTTCATTCCGCCTAGTGTGGCACAAGCCGCGCGTCAGGCAGGCTATCTGGATGCCAACGACAGCGGCTACATCCCCAGCATGTGCGAGATGTGCGTTTGGCGCTGCGGCTTGCTGGCAAAGGTAGTAAATGGACGCGTGGTAAAGCTGGAGGGCAATCCCGATCATCCACACTCTAAAGGCAAATTGTGCCCGCGTGGGCAGGCTGGAATCATGACCACCTATGATCCGGACCGTGTGCTGAATCCGCTCATTCGGGTTGGAAACCGCGGCGAGGGCTACTTCCGCAAAGCATCGTGGGATGAAGCGCTGGACCTGGTCACCAAGAACATGCTCGATATCAAGCAGAAGTATGGTCCCGAGGCGATGGTTTTTGGTTCCACGCATAATCTCTCGCAGCCACTGTTCGAAAACCTGCTGAATGCTTTTGGCTCGCCCAATTACGGCACGCAGCGCAGTCTGTGCTTCAATGCCATGACCGTAGCAAACATCATGACATTTGGCACGGAAGAACCGGAACGCGATTACAGCAAAGTTAAATATATCATTCTCACGGGGCGCAATTTAGCCGAAGGAATTTCCAATTCCGAAACGGGTGATTTGATCCATGCCATCGACCGCGGCGTGAAGGTCGTTTATCTCGACCCGCGTTTCACCAAGACCGCGGCGAAAGCCACCGAATGGCTGCCCATCAAACCTGGCACCGATCTGGCATTTCATCTCGCGTTGTTGAATGTCATCATTGGCGAGAACTTGTACAACCAGAATTTTGTGTCGCAGTATACCGTCGGCTTCGATGAAGTTTCCAAGGCGGTCAAATCCTACACTCCGGAATGGGCCGCAGGCATCACCGAAATTCCAGCGGATACCATTCGCCGCATCGCGCGTGAATTCGCCGCGGCCGCGCCATATGCGTTGGCGCACAACAACTGGCGCGTCTCGAATTTCATCAATTCGTTCCAAACTGAACGCGCCATCACCATTCTCAATTCCATCGTAGGCAATTGGGGAACCACCATGTTCCCGGCAGGCGGCGAAAGCGGCGGCTTGGGTGCGCCCAAACAACCACCTTTCCCGCGCGCCTCTGCCTTGCGTCTGGATGGTGTGCCGTGGAAATATCCGTTCGTGCCGCTTCAATACGGCGTGATCCAACAGATGCGCGATGCCATTGTTGCAGAAGATCCGTACGCGGCGCACGGCTGGCTCGTCTCACGCCAGAACCCGGTCATGTCCATTCCCGATCGGAAGAAGACACTGCAAGCCTTCCAAAAAATGGACTTCATCGTGACAATCGATATCATCATGAACGACACATCCTGGTTCTCGGATGTGGTCCTGCCTGAGGCATCCTATCTCGAACGCTATGATCCGCTTTCGTTGGTGGGCACACCGCTCTCCGTCACGGGCAGCCGCGCCTTTTTGAGACAACCGGTCGTTGAACCGCAAGGCGAGGGCAAATCCACCATGTGGATTTACAAACAAATTGGCGAACGCCTGGGTTTGGGCGATTACTTCCAATATAAGGACGAGGAAGATTACATCAACCAACAACTCGCACCGCTTGGCGTTTCACTGGATACGGTTCGCAAGCAAGGCTACGTGGATTTGCCTCACACCGATTCCAATATCTTCAAATGGACCACTGCCAGCGGCAAGATCGAGCTGCGCTCGGCCACGCTGGACAATGCTCATTTCGACGGCGTCCCGAAATGGGAGGAACCGCCCGCTCCAAAGCCCGGACAGTTTTATCTGTTGACCGGTAAAGATGCGCGCCAAACCCAATTCGGCACCCAGAACAATCAATTGCTCCACAAATATGACGATGAACCCGGCTTGTGGATGAACACAAAAGTCGCGGCGTCACAAGGCTTGAATGATGGCGATATGGTTTCCGTGACCAGCGATGTCGGCCAGATTTACGTCAAACTGATCGTCACACAAGCCATCCGCCCAGACTGTGTTTATATGACGCCCGGTTTTGGACATCTCTCGAAGGGCCTCACCACAGCTTACGGTCTTGGCTCGAGCGACTCGGATATCCGACTCACATATGTGGACCCGATCAGCGGTGGTCAGGCATTGAGCCAGACATTTGTAACGGTAAAGAAGGCTTGAGAGGTACATTATGGATACGCGAGATATAAAACATAAAACATTTCTTTTCGACGCCACGCGCTGCATTGATTGCCGCTCATGCATGATCGCCTGCAGCGTGGAAAATAACATCCCAATGAACAAGACGCGCATTTGGGTTTCCGGCGTTGGGCTGATGGGTGAATATCCCAATCTGGGACGCGCCACCATGGTCAATCACTGTATGCACTGTGAAGAACCCGACTGCTTGTCGGCGTGCCCGGTTGGTGCCTATACCAAACGCCCTGATGGGCCGGTACTTTACGACAAAGATAAATGCATTGGTTGCCGTTATTG
>JBJKOR010000542.1:0-1396 GCA_046707185.1 Anaerolineales bacterium
GTCGAGTAGAATCCTGGTCCTTTAAATACGATCCGCACCGGCGAGATCACTTTTTTCAAAGCTTTCTTTCGGCATTCGGGGCAAACTTTGAGCGGGGCATCGTTGAATGATTGTTGGCGGTCGAATTGGACTCCGCAGTTTTCACAGCGATAGGTATAAACGGGCATGACTTTCTCCTTAGCAACGTGCCATTATAGCGCGCCTTGTATATTGTTGCCAAGACTTGGACGCCGCATGTTATAATTTTCTAACATTGAAGAATGTCGTTGCGAGTCTTCGAGAAGCAATCCCCTAATTGAAAGAGGAGGTTGTGACGCCACGGCGCCAAACGCCCTCCTCGCAACGACATCAAGAGGCTTTATGCTCAAGATCGAAATCGTCTATTGCGCCGTCTGACACTATACCGACCGGGCCGTTGGCTTGGCAAAGGATTTGCTCAAAGAGTTCGAGCATGTCATCGAATCGGTGGCGCTCGTTCCCTCGGACGGAGGCCGCTTCGAGGTCAGTGTGAACGGGAAGTTGATCTATTCCAAGCTTCAAACGAAACGCCATGCCGAACCGGGCGAAGTTGTTAAGTTGGTCAGTAAGATGGTCGAAAATCAATAACGGAGTGCGATGACTCCTGTCATCGCTTGCAACTTACACTCCGAATCTTAACGAGGTTTTATGTCAAATAAAAAAGGTCGTGTTTTTTCGGGCATTCGCCCAACGGGCCGGGCGCATTTGGGGAATTACCTTGGCGCCATCCAGAACTATGTCGCGCTGCAGGATGCGTATGATTGCATTTACTGCATCGTGGATATTCACGCGCTGACCACGGTCGAAGATACCGAGAACCTTCGCCAGAATACGTACGATATGGCACTGGATTTGCTGGCGGCGGGCATTCGTCCTGAAGAGACGATTTTGTTCGTTCAATCGCATGTGCCCGAAGTGATGGAACTTCATACCATGCTTTCGATGGTCACGCCGCTTGGCAAGCTGACCGATCTTCCGACCTTCAAGGATAAGGTTCGCCAGAATCCGGATAATGTCAATTACGGTTTGGTCGGCTACCCGGTGTTGATGACGGCCGACATCGTTCTTTACAAGGCCGATCTTGTGCCGGTGGGAATCGATCAGGCACCGCACCTTGAGTTTGCGCGCGAGACCGTGCGGTCATTCAACTATCGTTACAATACCAAGGTATTGATCGAGCCGCAGATGAAGAACACGGAATATCCCAAGGTTTTGGGCATCGATGGTAAAGAGAAAATGAGCAAGAGTCTGAACAATCATATCGAACTTGCCGCCACGCCCGAAGAGACTACGAAGCGCGTCAAGGAAATGGTCACCGATCCGGCGCGCATCAAACGCACCGATCCGGGTAATCCGGATGTGTGCAATGTGTTTACCA
>JBJKOR010000543.1:0-4199 GCA_046707185.1 Anaerolineales bacterium
AGTGAGCGTGCGCTTCGCGATGCCGGTCCAGCCGAAGGTGCGCCGTGCAAACCGCGAGCCTTCGATGGAGAGTTCATCAGCCAATTTGGGATAGCGGATTGGCAAAGCCAGCAGCGTCCCGTATTCCTCCGGGCAGGCGGGATCGGCAAAGAGCGCCTGTGTTCCAAAATCGATCAATTCATGCAATCCGCCATTGACCGTTATGACAGTTGGCGTACCGCAAGCCATGGCCTCCACGGCCGTCATTCCAAACGGCTCATAACGTGAAGGAAGCGCAAAAACATCGGCGGCGCGATAATAGTTGGGCATCTCTTCATCGGGAATGTACTGTGCCCAATGAATGGCATCGAATACACCGATTTCTTGTGCAATGCTTTGCAGCTCCGCTTCCTTTTCGCGATCTCTCTGTGAGTCTTCGCCTCCAGCTGCCAGCACCAATTGCGCTTTAGGCACCAGATTTCGGACAACGGGGAAGGCTTTGATGAGTAAATCGTAACCTTTGTTGGTTGCCATGCGTCCCACGGTATAGATGGTGGGGTCTGTCATCCCCAACTCTTCGCGGATTTTTTGTCGGTTCATACTTCTGACCGGCGTGAAGCGATTCTCGTCGATGCCGGGCGGAATCACCGCGATGTGTCGATCAGTCAGATCGTACTTTTCCCTCAGCAATTCCAATTGTGCATCGGATGTAGCAATAATGTGATCGCAACTGCGATACACCATAAATTCCCGGCGGATGCGTTCCTCGAAGCGATAGGTCTTTTCGAGCTCAGCGGGATCGCCGGTCATTTCATGCTGCTTCCACCATCCGAGTGAGTGAGGTGTGTGGATGTGGGGGATATGTAGCTCTTCGGCGATCTTTTGCCCCGCCCAGCCCGCATCCCAATAATGAGAACTGACCACATCATATTGGATTTCGCGGCTGTGAACGGCTGCCAAAAAGTTAGTGATGAACTCGCTCAGATGTCCGTGCATATCCTCTTTGCGGATGAATCGGTTACCGCCAAAGGGAATACGCCACACTTGCAGCCCTTCATTGATCCTATCGAATTGAGGTTGTTTTTCAAAACGCCGGGTGACCACGTCCACCCGGTATCCCAAACGGCTGAAACGTTTTGCCAGTTCCAGCACAAAAACGACCTGGCCTCCAGTATCTGGCTTGCCCAATTCGGGTTCCGCTGCAACGTATCCGTGCAGGGAGATCATCAGGATCGTTCCGATGAAATGTTTTTTGCGCGCCATTCTACCTCCGAATCATGCTATTTGTATCGAGCTGTAAACTTTGCGTGCACACAAACTTTACAGCACATCCCAATGTCTTAATCCTTCGAGGACGCCAGCCGCAAAATTTGTTTTGGCATGATAGATATGTTCATTGGAAAGTGCTTTGAGCGAAGAGTCTGCATTTGCCACGATAATTCCTTTGAAGGAATATAGAAACATCTCGCGGTCATTTGCGGAGTCGCCTGCTACGATCACCTGTTCTGCAAGCTTGCCTTTGACCGTACGCAGAAAATCAATCGCTTTTCCCTTACCCGCATTTGCTGGAATGATATCGAAGTTCTTGCCGCCTGAATAAATGACCTTGACGTTCAATCCTGTTTTTTTCAATTCTTCAATAGCCTGTTGATATTGAGACGCTCCGAGAACGTTGTAACTCACCTTGAAGGTTGTTTGATATTCGTCTGCATGGGCGGAAAAACCAAGATTGTTCATCACTTCAGTGATTTCCGTTCGATTCCAACCTTTCTCCAATTGGCGAACATAGGAGGGGAAGGTCTCGCCGGAAGGAAAACTTTGAATCTCGGTGCCAAGCGCACCGATCAGATAATCTGGCTGAGGTAATTTGGTTTGTTCCGCGATGGATTTTCTCAGGCTGGCGCATGGGCGACTCGAGTTATAGACAAGGATGATATGTTCACGCGCTGCTTCCAACGCGCCGGCCAGCTCGGCCAGAGCGTAATCATCTCCCAATAATGTATCGTCCACGTCGGACGCGAAAAGAAAGTGTGTTGCCTTGGCTCCGTTTTTCATGACGATTGCAAACGAGTTAAAACGGTTTACAAACTGGAATTATGAACAGCCCAACAACATCATCATGTGGATAGTTTTATGAAACATCCTAGCACCTTGAGGTGTTGAACCGCCCTCATGCCAGTATTATTTTGAATAGTATAGCATGGTTTTGTGATGAATAGCACCTGACTGCTGTTCATCTTGAATCATCACGGTATTTCTATATGTAGTTTTCTAATTTAGGTTCAATTTTTACTTCAGAACGCGGAACGTAATGTGAATGACCTCTATAGTCGCGTTCACTTCCACAACTTGCAAATCCACAGGTTGGATTCCCAGATGATCAAATAGTGGAATGCCATCAAAGAGCAAAGTAGGTATAAGGTCAATGTGGATTTCATCCATGAGTCCAAGTTGGAGACATTGCTTGACGATGCTCGGCGCGCCAACTACGATAGATTTGTCGCCTGCGATTTGTCTTGCTTTTTCGATTGCACTCTCGATCCCGTTGGTTACGAATGTGAACGGCGATCCCGATTTATCGGCCCATTCTTGTGGAACGTGATGAGTGACGACGACGATTGGCACGTTCATCGGATGTTTGCCGCCCCAGGCATGAGCGATGTCGAACGTTCGACGCGCCGTCACCAACACACCGGCCGATTGACTAGCTTCCTCGATCAGATCGGCGCCTTCTTTTGACATCTTGAATGTGCGATTGCCGCTGGGAACTTCATGCGCGGCGTCGCCGCTGAAATACCATTTGAAGAGCCGGTCGCCGCCATCGCCCAAAGAGTTTTCCGGGCTGTCGTTTGGCCCGGCGATAAACCCATCCAACGACATTGAAAATCCGGTTGTGACTTTACCCATTTCTTCTCCTTTGGTTATTCTTTGATTTGTCCATAACAGAGCAAAACGTTTCCGTTACCTAATGCTCTTGTTCTTAGAAGTTTCAAATTGAGTTTGTCTTTTGTTTGGAATAAAGATGTGCCGTTGCCCAAAACCACAGGATTGATCATGACACGCTGCTCGTCGATCAGACCCATCCGCCTCAACTCGGACATCAAGTTGGCGCTGCCGAAAATGGCAAGGTCCCTGCCTGAGTGCTGTTTCCGTTTTATGACTTCGTCAGTAACATGATCCTTGACCAACCGCGTATTGTTCCACCTGGCTTTGTCCAGTGTTTTTGAAAACACAATCTTGGGAATAGGTTTTCGATTGATCTAGCGATGAACTTGGAAAGTGTTTTTATCCATTTTCCACGAACTTTTTCAAACCGATAAGCATCATATTCCAATTCTGTTCGGAGTGGAAACGCTCTTCTTCATTGGCGTTGTTATCTTGAGATAATACAACATGGGTTTGGTTGTCATCTGCTGACAACTCGACTGTTACCGTATGATAGTTTTCTGGTTTGTCGGGGACACCGGAAAGCGGGCTAAAGTGGCTGTATTGGATTTTTCGTCCAGGCTTGAATTGAAGAATTGTGCCTTTGTCTTCGTATGGCTTGCCCTGCCATTCGCCTCTCCAGTAGATTGGACTCCCTTCGCGCCAATCCGAAACGACATTTGTACCGAACATATATTGTTTGATGGATTCGGGAGTTACCAATGCATCCCAAACCTTTTCCCCGGATGCATCGATGTCTATCCCTGCTTTGGCAATCAAATTGTTCTTCATACCGATAAAACTCCTTTCTAACTACCGTTAAATGACCTATATTCAATTATACATTTAAAATACAGAGAGAACTATTCTTTATCTTCGATGCCGATCCAGAGATGTCCCGGAAGAACGGGGCGGTATGACCGAATTGTGATTTTTTCGAACTCTGGTTTTTCCTTTTCGATCATGCTTGGATGAATCAAGCATAAATTCGGTTCGCGATGATATTTTTGGCGGTAGTATGTTACCGCTTTTTCTATCTTGCTCTTCAATGCCAATTTGGGATTGTCGTCAAACCATAACATTCCAACATGCATAACAGCCTCCTAATCCAAGGCGGGAATCCAAAATGGGAGCCAAGCGTTCCCTTCCCGCATCGCAAATTGCGATCCGGGAATCAAATTGGCAAATGATATTTCAGTAGAGCCGGTCAATAGTTGGCTTTGGCGATCATCATGGATGTAACCGAACAATCTGGTGCGGAACGCGTCCAGCCAGGGACGATACGGTTCTGAAGC
>JBJKOR010000544.1:0-1746 GCA_046707185.1 Anaerolineales bacterium
ATGCGGTAAAGGAGACCATGAAGCTTGTCCTGCTTCTTCGTTTATTGATTGTTAGATCGAGGCGCCCCTGGAGAGGATTGTAATATAGGCACAGAGACCTCCTGCCCAGGGGCATCAGCTTTTGGGATAAATGCAGGAGGCGGATAGAAGTAATAAATTATACCTTTAATTTTTTTGCCTTCACGAGCAATAGAGACGCGGTCAATGTAAGTGCGGAGGATGATACGTTGATTGGCAAGATCAAGGGTTGGAAAAAGTTCGGGAAGCTGCCCAATTCGCTGTTTGATTTCAGCTTCAGATAATTTTGAAACAGGTTTAATGGAATGAGAATCGAGACTCGAGATTTTGGTCTCGATTTCTTTTTTGTGCGCTTCGAGTTGAGAAAGACGTTCATTCAATGTGGGTGATGGACCATTTTGGGCGATGGCATCAGCTATGTTTGTGAGTTGGTGCTTGATTGTGCGAAGTTGGCTGGTGAGATCGTTGCGTTGGTTCTCTTGTTCTTGAAGGCGAGATGATTGGGATTGAAGATTGGCTTCATATGCGGCGAGCATGGCTTTAGGCGTTAGGATGTAATCGCGGAAAGTGCGAATGACAAGGGATTCTAGATCGGCTTTAGGAATGCGTTTGGCAGGGCAATCCCGATTGCGATAATGACGCGTGCAGTGATAACTGTCAACCGGTCTACGATCACCGCGCTGGTTATTAGAATGTCCAAAAAGAGGAGAATCGCATGAAGCACAAAAGGCGAGGCCGCTCAGGATGTAACGCGATGATGAGCGACGTGGGTGGTCTTTGATGGATGAAAGATGGCGGCGATGCTGATAATTGTTTTGCACTTGTTGAACGGCTTCCCATAGCTCACGTGGAACAATTGGCATGCAGTAGTTTTCAATGTGCTGATCGCCGTATTGTAGGGTGCCAGTGTAGATGGGATTGGAAAAGAAAGTGCGCCATGAATTGATCGAATGAAACAGCTGAGTTTCTTTTTGAATGTCAAAGAGTGATCGGCGTGAAGCACGCATTTCGAAGGCAAGCCGAATGTGGGATGAAAGAGATGGATCAGGTGTCCAACGATGGGCAATGTGTTCGGAACCGTCGCGGTGATTTCCAATCTTAACCGGCTCGCGCAGAATCCCCACTGGCGCTTTGCCTGGAACACACCCATAGATTCGGACCAAATCATTGACACCGCGTTTGATATCAACGGAGAGATTGATGAGATATTGTTCATCACTGAAATCAATGGCGGCTTCAACGATGCGCCCCATGGGACCATCGGGAACGTGATCAGTGATGGAAAAAAAGATGTAACCACGGGTGCGGATCTCAGCACGGAAGTATTGGGCATTATCAATGGAGCGGGCAAAGCGGGAATATTTCCAGACGATAACGCCGCGCTCATCACAGCCATGCCGGAATTCACGCATGAGTGCCTGAAGTTCATCGCGACCGACAAGCGATGAGCCTTTACGAGCTACATCTTTGAAGAAGTGGGAAAGGATGAGTTGGTGCTCATCACAGAATTTGCGGAGGGCAGCTTCTTGCTGCTCGATAGAGAGATCTTGCTGTTCGCCGCCACTATCGCGACCATAGCCAAAGACGGAGTCTCCCTTTTCAAATGGGATAGTCATTTGCGCTAACCGCTAAACTAGTTTCTGGTGCAAAAGGCACCTTATAGTATGTTGTACATTGAACTTTAACAATTGACAAATGAAATGCCTCTTTGGTACAAGGAAGGTGACA
>JBJKOR010000545.1:0-3394 GCA_046707185.1 Anaerolineales bacterium
ATCCGACGAATGCAAACCAACGATGAATGAACACCACTGTCAGCGGTGCAGCGACCAGATTCATCAGCGGCGGCTGGAGTTGGCTGAGTAATCCGTTTGGAATGAGCTGGCCAAGCATCAGAGGCCATGTGCTGGAAATGTAGCCCGCCTTGAGTCCCGCGGTGAATGAGCCGTAACAAATCTGAATGATAAGGATGATGAAACCTGTCAGCACCAGTTTGCTGGATAATGACCATTTGCTCTTCCTGGCGGAAAAGCCATACAGATGCCCGAAAGCCGTCCATAACGAGATGCCGATCAACGTCAAGGCCATGAGCATGTGACTCGCTAAAAGGAAATGACTGACGTGCGGCTCATCTTCGAGTCCCGACGCGACCATATACCATCCCAGGACTGCCTGCGAAAGAAACAGGATTCCAAGGATAACATAGAGACCAATTTCTTTCCGGGGAATTGTCTTCTTGAAAAAGAACACAAAGAACGGAATCGCAAACACAAATCCGGCAACACGCGCCATGAGACGATGGAACCACTCGGCCCAAAAGATGGTCTTATAGGCATCGAGGGTCATGTTGTAGTTTATGTCCTTGAACTCCGGCGTTTGCTGATATTTATCAAACTCCGCTTGCCAGGCTTGTTGAGTCAACGGCGGAATAGCGCCGCTCACGGGATTCCATTGCGTGATCGAAAGTCCCGAACGCGTCAGGCGGACGAAGCCGCCATAGACGACAAGAAAAGCCGCGAAGGCTGTGAAGGTAAAAATCCAGGTCATGACGGCGCGGTTTTGAGTTTTAGGCATAAAGTTCTCCGGGTAATGACAGTGTATCGAAGATTATAGCATCGTTGATGAAATCAAAAACGCGGCGCTAAATGCGCCGCGTTTCCAAACGTCAAAAGATGTTACGCGTACAAGCCCCAGTCCAAAGCAGAAGGATCTTCCATCATCGAGAAATCCCACATATCGGGAATCATTTCGACGGTCACAGGCTTGTTCAAAGCTTCCACTGCCTTCTGGCGAGTCATCTCGATCAAAGCCGGGCCGTATGGGCAGAACGGCGTTGTCAGGATCATCTTCAGATGAGCGATGTCATTCTCGATGCTCATGTCGCGCACCAATCCCAGCTGGATGATGCTCATTCCAATTTCGGGATCGACTACTTCGGATAATTTAGCTCTTAGCGGTTCTACAAGGTCGGGGTTTGTATCATGAATTGTCCACTGGATTTGATTCGTTATCTTTTCTTCAGTCATTCGAATTACCTTTGTAAGAAGTTATCGTCTTGCGTTGCCCCGCATCGATCACATAGGTACAGACTGTTCCACCATTTAGAATGCACTGGACCTTTTCGGCGGGCACGGCCAGCATTTTCGAAATCAGGGTCTGGTCCACCGTGCAAACTTCGGGATGGCTGATACCGATCTGATAATACGGGCACGAGATTTCATGGATTTCGTATTGCTTGCCTTTCTTTTCCCACTCGACGGTAAAACCTTCCTCGGCCAGCATGGTTTTTACAAAATCCAATCGCTCCTCCATGCTCAAGCCTTTCATCTGCCCTTCGTAATCCTGCGCCAAGTCTTCAGCAATCTGATTGAACAAATTGCGGACGACCGGTTCGGGCATACTTTCTTTCATCTGCGCCAGCAGGCGCGTGGTCAGGCGCAGATAACGCGTCGGAAAGTTTTCCTGCCCGACCTCGGTCAGAAAATAGACGAGGCGCGGGCGCCCCACGCCGTGACGTTCTTCCTCGGCGGCCAGCAATCCTTCCATTTGCAAATTCGTCAAGTGATGGCGGACAGAAATAGGATTGATGCCAACGGCCTCTGCCAGTTCGTTGATGGTGCGCCGCGGCTGGCGATGAAGAGTCTCAAGAATACGATCTCGCGTGCTTTTCATACTGAAAAGTATAACCACCTAGTTGGAGTTTGTCAATATACTAGAAAAATATCATAAATATTGACTTTTCCGCCCGACCCTGCTATAATGCGCCCACTTAGAAAAATTCCGCCCTTTGGGCGGTTTTATATGGAGATTTCATGTCGCAACTCGAAATAAAAGACCTACACGTAAGCATTGAAGGCAAGGAAATCCTTCAAGGTGTAAATCTGACGGTAAACCAAGGCGAAATCCACGCCATCATGGGGCCAAATGGTACGGGCAAATCCACGCTGGCGTACACATTGATGGGACATCCCAATTACACAGTGACCCAAGGAGAAGTCCTCTTTAAAGGTCAGAACATTCTCGAACTCGAAGCGGATGAACGCTCGCGCTTGGGAATGTTTCTTGCGTTTCAATATCCGGTCGCGATTCCCGGCGTGACGGTGGCGAACTTCCTGCGCACCGCGTTGAATGCGCGTCGGCGCGCTGCCAACAAAGAAGACAAGGGCATGCCAGTGCCTGAGTTTCGGAAAATGCTCAAAGAGAAAATGGAGCTGCTCAAGATGGATCCAGCGTTCGCCGGACGCTACCTCAACGACGGTTTTTCGGGCGGCGAGAAGAAGCGGACTGAGATTTTGCAGATGGCAACTCTCAAGCCGGAAATGGCTATCTTGGACGAGACCGATTCGGGCCTGGATATCGACGCGCTGCGCATCGTTTCGGACGGCGTCAACGCTCTTGCCGGACCCAATCTCGGCGTGCTCGTCATTACGCATTATCAGCGTCTGCTGAATTACATCAAGCCGCAATTTGTGCACGTGATGATGAATGGAAAGATCGTCGAATCGGGCGGGCCGGACTTGGCGCTCTCGCTCGAAGAGCACGGCTACAGCTGGATCCGCGAAAAGACCGAAGAAGCTGTTTAGTGCCGATACTCGAAACTCGACTATCGAGAATCGAATATCGTTTATTGGAGAGTGATATGAGTAAACAACAACAAGACGAGAAGATCCTTGAAGGTATCGGTGAATACAAATACGGTTTCCATGACCGTGATGATAATTACGCGTTCAAATCGCAAAAAGGCTTGAACCGCGAAGTGGTGGAGCAGATTTCGTACATGAAGGGCGAGCCGCAGTGGATGCTCGACTTCCGTTTGAAGGCGCTCGATCATTTTCTCAAGCGCCCCATGCCGAAGTGGGGTCCCCCGTTGAACGAACTTAACTTCGACGAGATTTATTTCTACGTCAGGCCAATGGAGAAACAGGAGAAGTCGTGGGATGATGTACCCGATGATATCAAGCGCACCTTCGACAAACTCGGCGTCCCCGAAGCGGAACGAAAGTTCCTGGCCGGACTCGGCGCACAATATGAATCCGAAATGGTCTATCATTCCATTCAGGAACACCTCGAAAAGCAAGGCGTGATCTTTGTCTCGATTGAAGACGGCCTGAAGAAATACCCCGATTTGTTCCGCGAGTATTTCGGTACCGTCATTCCGATTGAAGATAA
>JBJKOR010000546.1:0-8825 GCA_046707185.1 Anaerolineales bacterium
GTAGAACACCGCTTCGCAATGACATCTGGTATGAGGAAGCAGAACGGTTGCTTGAAAAATCGTATTTGGGGAGGGCTGGGGAGGGGCTTATCCATTACAATAGGCCACATGTATCCATTTTTCCGCAATTATCTCTTCAAGCTCGACCCCGAATACGCTCATGCGCTGACGCTTTCCGTAGTGCGTTCTGCGGGGCGGTTCGCGCCCGCGCGTTGGATGCTGCAACTCCTGTATTATGCGCCGTCCAAACCCGTGCAGGCTTTTGGATTGGACTTCCAGAATCCCGTCGGCCTCGCCGCCGGATACGACAAGGACGCCATGGCCGTTCGCGGACTCGCCACGTTGGGCTTCGGTCACATCGAAGTGGGAACGGTCACGTCGCTGCCGCAAACGGGCAACCCCAAACCGCGCATGTTTCGCCTGGTCGAAGATGAAGCCGTGATCAATCGTTTGGGATTTCCAAGCCAGGGCACGGAATTCGTCCAGAGGCAATTACATCATTCGGCCAGTCCCAATGCGTTGGGAAAATTTTTGGGGATTAGCCTGCATCGGCGCAAACCACGTGAAAAAAAAGTCGATGGGCTGATTCTGGGAGTCAACCTCGGAAAAAATAGATCCACGCCGAACGAAGAGGCCGTGCTCGACTATTTGGCCCTGCTGCAAAACTTCGCGCCGCTTGCCGACTACCTGGCTATCAACGTCAGTTCGCCGAACACGGAAGGCCTGAGGCGGCTGCAGGCGCGTGAGGCGCTCGAACATCTGTTGAAGAATCTGCATGAACAACAATTGATCGAGCAGAGACAATTGGATCGGCGCGTGCCGCTGCTCGTCAAACTCGCGCCGGACTTGAGCGATCGGGAATTGGACGACGCCCTGGATGTCATCCTGCGCACGAACATGGACGGGGTCATCGCCGCCAACACAACCATCGAACGCGCGGGATTACGATCAAGCTATCGGAATGAAAGCGGCGGATTAAGCGGCAAACCGCTCCAGGCGCAGAGCGAAGCGATGCTGCAAAAAGTTGTCAAGCGCGTGAACGGTCGAATCCCTATTGTCAGTGTGGGCGGCATCATGACTCCCGAAGATGCCAAACGCCGGCTCGACTTGGGCGCCACGCTCATCCAAATCTACACCGGCATGGTGTATTACGGGCCTGGGTTGGCCAAGGCAATCGTAAGGTTTCTGTAACCCCTTTTATGGTATATTCTTAACCATGGACGAAAAAATCACAATCATCGAAGGTCCCCCACCGGTCTTTGAGCAAGTCAACGATGGCTGGGCCATGGGCTTGAACGAAAGCCCCACCGAATTGGTACCCGCCCTCACACGCCTGCGAACATTCAACGGCAACGCACTCGTCGAGCGTTGTCACCGGGCGTGGAGCAACAAACGCCCCATCCATTTGCATTATCGCAACGATATGGGATTGGAGGAAACCGCCCCCATTCTGGCGGCCCGCAATGTCGAAACGCAGGAAGGAAACGTTTTGCTGTTGTGGGTCTATCTCGAGAGTGAACATGTCGAATACGAATCGGATGATAATTCAGATTCGAGTGATGACAATATCTGATTAGGAAAACAGAAATTAAGGGACAAGGGATAGGGAATCGTGAGTTGAATCCCTATCCCTTTTTCTTTATCCTTATCCCCTACCTTTATGTCCACGCCTCTTTCCAACACTTCGACGCCGCTCAGTGCAAGCCTTCAAGCGGGCCTGCTGACCCTGACTTTGAACCGTCCCGAACGCGCCAATGCCTTCAACGTCGAATTGATTCAAGAATTGCAGAAGGCGTTTTCAGGCGCGGAAAATGATTCGCAAACGCGCCTCATCGTATTGACCGGTTCCGGGCGCGCCTTCAGTGCGGGACAGGATATTTCCGAGATGAAGCAGGGCGATTCGATTTCCTATCGCCAGCATTTGGAAGAAACGTATAATCCGCTGATTTTGCAAATCCGCCGCATCGAAAAGCCGGTCATCGCGGCCGTCAACGGTGCATGTGCGGGCGCGGCCTTGGGAATAGCATTAGCCTGTGATCTGCGCTTTGCCAGCGAGGAGAGCAGCTTTGTGGTCGGCTTTAGCGGCCTCGGCCTCGTTCCCGATTCAGCGGTGTCCCTGTTCCTACCCTTGTTGATCGGACTCGGGCGCGCCGAAGAATTCTATTTCAGCAATGCGCCGATTTCCGCGCAACAAGCAGTAGAATGGGGATTGGTCAATCGCGTATTTTCATCCGCAAGTTTTATGCAGGAAACCATGGGCTACGCAAGGCAATTGGTCGATGGTCCCGTCCGCGCCTTCGGATTGGCAAAGCAAGCGTTCAATCGAGCTGTATTGCCGAATTTGGAAGAGACGCTGAAGTCAGAAGGCGAGTTGCAGGAAATTGCCAGCAAACACGCGGAGCACAAGGAAGGCGTCTCAGCGTTTCTGGAAAAACGAAACCCAAAATTTAGTTAGGAGATGTCGTTGCGAGCCGCATACTTTGCAGCAAAGCAATCTCCTTGATGAGATTGCCACGTCGGGAAGAACGCCCTCCTCGCAATGACATGGTGAATATGGAATTTGAACCCGTCATCGGTCTGGAAGTTCACGCGGAGCTTCGCACCCAATCGAAAATGTTTTGTGCGTGTGCGGTCGTTGATTCGACCAGCGCCGCGCCAAATACAACCGTCTGCCCGGTTTGTTCCGCCATGCCGGGTGCGTTGCCGGTGGTCAATCGAACCGCGGTCGAGTTTGGAATCCGCGTCGCTCTCGCGCTCGAATGCGAAGTTCAACACACCAGCATCTTTGCGCGCAAAAATTATTTCTATCCCGATCTGCCCAAAGGGTATCAAATCTCGCAATACGAACAGCCGCTGGCGCTCAACGGCAAACTGGTCATTCACACCTCAGACGGCGAACAAACCATCCGCGTGCGGCGTGTGCATTTGGAGGAAGATACCGGCAAACTGACGCATGTCGAGCGCGACGGTCAATCGTATTCGCTCGTGGACTTGAACCGCGCCGGTGTGCCGTTATTGGAAATCGTCTCCGAGCCGGATATGCATTCGGCGGAGGCGGCGCGTGCGTACGGCGAAACCTTGCGCGCTATCGTGCGCTATCTCGGCGTCAACAGCGGAGATATGGAAAAAGGTGTAATTCGATTCGAGGCCAATGTTTCGGTGAGAAAGAAAGGTGACAAGGAATTAGGAACGCGAACGGAAGTCAAAAACCTGAATTCTTTCCGCGCTTTGGAACGCGCCATTGAATACGAGATTGAGCGCCAAAGCAAAGTCATCGAGGCGGGCGGAGTTGTCGAACAGGAAACGCTGGGTTGGAACGAAGCGCGCGGCGAGACGTATTCCCAGCGCAGCAAGGAAGACGCTCACGATTATCGTTACTTCCCCGAACCCGACCTGCCTCCATTGGTCGTTGAAAATGACTGGATCGAAAGCATCCGCGCAGCCTTGCCCGAATTGCCGCGCGCCAAGTATCTGCGCTTTATAAAGGATTTTGGCTTGAAAGAATATGATGCCGCGCGCCTGACGGAAGAAAAGGAAATCGCGGATTATTTCGAACAAGCCATCAATACAGAGCCATCCGCAAATCCAAAGTCCATCGCAAATTGGATATTGGGCGATTTGTTCTCGCTGATGAACCAGGCCAACGTAACGGTCAGCCAGCTCAAGGTCCGGCCCGAGGCGCTGGCAGAGTTGGTAAAGGCCGCTTCGGATGGACAAATCAATCAGAGCAGTGCAAGAGAAGTCCTGCGCGAAATGTTTGCATCCGGACAGAGCGTGTCCGCCATCATCGAAGCACGCGGCCTCAAGCAGGTATCCGATGAATCGTTCATTTCGAATTTAGTCAAAGAGACATTGACGGAAAACCCGAAGGAAGTTCAAAGTTACCAGGCAGGAAAAACAGGCGTGATCAACTTCTTGTTTGGACAAGTAATGAAAAAAGCCGCCGGAAAAGCCAACCCGCAAGTGGTCAGAGCCGAGTTGGAAAAACAATTGGAAGTGAAGTCATGAGCCTTTTATGATGCTACTCATATTGACGAGAAAATAAAATTCGTGTAAGGTTAAGTAGGCCATAGGATATTACTGATATGATTCAAGTTGATTCCATAGGCTTTTCATAAGCGGGCGACCGTCCGGGTCTGCCCGCTTATATTTTTTAAAAACCAATTATAGGAGACAAAATGGCTGAACAACTCAATGCGTTTCAGATGGCACAAGAGCAATTTGATCATGTTGCAAAAATGCTCAAACTTGATCCCGCCGTTTCTGAAGTTCTGCGCTGGCCGATGCGCGAGTATTCCTTTCGCATCCCGGTACGGATGGACAATGGCACAACCCGCATCTTTCAGGGTTTCCGCGTCCAACATAACGATGCGCGCGGTCCGAACAAGGGCGGCATTCGCTTTGCGGCCAATGAAACATTGGATACGGTTCGCGCGCTAGCCACGTGGATGACATGGAAATGCGCGGTTGCAGACATTCCCCTGGGCGGCGGCAAAGGCGGCATTATTGTGGACCCATCAACGCTTTCCGTTCATGAGAAGGAACGCTTGTGCCGCGGCTGGGTGGATGTGATGTGGAAGAATATCGGTCCTCGCAACGATGTGCCCGCACCGGATGTCGGCACCACGCCGCAGATGATGGGCTGGATGATGGACGAGTATTCCAAACTGGTCGGCCAGTACACGCCGGGCGTGTTCACTGGCAAACCGTTGGGTGGCGGCGGCTCCGAAGGCCGTACCGAAGCGACCGGTTTCGGAGTCATCTACACGGTGCGAGAAGCCATGAAGCATCTCAAGTTGGATTCGAAGAATTGCGTGGCGGCCATCGAAGGGTTTGGCAATGTGGCACAATACGCCGCGATTGGTTTCATCGATCAATTGGGCGGCAGGGTCGCATGTGTCTCCTGCTGGGATCGTAGGGATAAGAAATCCTACACCTACAGCCATAAGGAGGGCATCGATCCGCATTTCCTGCTGACGATTGTAGATGAGTACGGCACGATCGACAAGAAGCAGGCGCAGGATAAAGGGTATATCGTCGAGGATGGCTCGGCGTGGCTCACGAAAGATGTGGATGTGGTGATTCCCGCGGCCATCGAAGGGCACGTCAATGCCGATACAATCAAGACGATGTCGAAGCGCGTCAAGATCGTAGCGGAAGGCGCCAATGGCGGCGTCACTCCCGAAGCTGACGAATATTTCAAGGCCAACAAGATCTTCGACATTCCCGACTTCCTCTGCAACGCCGGTGGCGTGACCACGTCCTACTTCGAGACGGTACAAAACGACATGAACTTTTATTGGACGAAGGAAGAAGTCCTCGAACGCCTGGATACCAAGATGACGCAGGCCTTCAACAACGTGTACCACATGAGCGAGAAGGAAAAAGTGTATATGCGCGACGCGGCGTATATGGTGGCAATCGACCGTGTGGTCAAAGCCATGGAACTGCGCGGCTGGTCATCTGTTGATAAATCGTAAGACGGATAAGTCAGAAAAATAACAGAAGGGACACTGTATCGCAGTGTCCCTTCATTTTTTATAAGTAGATAGTAAATTATCGAAATATGTTAACTACAATTCACAGTATCGATCTATTCTCTTGCCGATAATGGCGAGGCTGTCTTCCCAGAATTTCTTCGTGCGAATGTTGATGCCGAAGCGTTTCGCCAAATCCGCGGCGTTGGCTTCACCAGTCGATGCCAGCAGATTCTTGTAATCTTTTACAAACGCTGCGCCGCGCTGTCTATAGATGGCGTATAAGCCGGTGGCAAACAATAAACCGAAGGCATAAGGGAAATTGTAGAACGACAAGCCCGGCGAATAGTAATGCGGTTTCCACGTCCACATGAACTTTTGCAGATAGCGTTCGTCAAGTCCGTTGCCGTACGTGGCTTTTTGGGCACGTTCCATAATTTCGTTGAAATCATCCACCGAAAGCTCTGCTTGTTCTCGTCGTTTGAATACTTCCTTTTCGAATAGATAACGCGAATAAATATCGACCGTCACCTGCCCCGCGCCTTGAATCTGCGCTTCGAGCACCGCCAGTTCCTCCTGCGGATCCGTAACGGACGCCAACACCGCTTCGGTCACAATGGTTTCGCACATCGTGGAGGCCGTCTCCGCCAGCGTCATCGGCGTGAGCTGTTGCAAAACAGTCTTGCCAGCCTTGTAAGCGCAATCGTTATGGAAGCCATGCCCCAGTTCATGCGCCAGCGTACTGACTTGATCGAACGAACCGTCGAAGTTGGATAAGACGCGGCTTTCCTTCACACCTTGCACTTCCATACAAAACGCACCGCCGCGCTTGCCATCGCGCTGTTCGGCGTCGATCCAGTGATTATCGAAGGCGCGTTTGGCGAATGCACTCAAGTCGGGCGAAAACTTTCCGAAATTACCCAAAATAAATCCGCGCGCTTCCTCGAACGAATAAACCTTGTCGGTCTTGCCCATCGGTGCAAAGACATCCCACCACGCCAGTTTTTCTTTCCCAAGCTTTTTTGCCTTGTCTTGGAAATATCTGCGGAACATCGGGAACGAATCTTCCATCGCACTTAACATCGCTTTGAGAGTCTTGCGGTCGATGCGCGCCGCGTCCAAAGCGGAATGAAGCGCGTCTTTGCGGCCGCGGCGTTTGTTCAACGTGACCGCTTCACCCTTGACCCCGTTCAGGCAGGCTGCCAACGTTTCTTTGACAGACTCCCAAGCCTGGTTCTCCGCGTCGTAGGCACGACGCCGAACCGATTCATCGGGATGCGATCTCAGGTTGATCAGCGCGGGCATGGGTAATTTCTGGGTCTGGCCGTCCAACTCGAAGTCCACGGAAAGCTGCGAGGTGACCGTGCCTTGAAGTTTCTCGAAGGCGTTGCCGCCGCTCAACGTCATTTCGGCGGCCAATCCTTCTTCCGCATCACTCATCAGATATTTGCTTTGCTCAGCAGATTCCCGCAGCATGAATTCGTGCGCCGCGGCGGATTTATTGTTCTTGATGACTTTATCCAGCTTCGGGGCGATCATCCCAATCCACGCTTCAAACTGGACCGAGAGTTTTCTCATCGGCAAACTGGCCTGCTCGAACTCTGACATGGTGCGCATGGCAACCTTGTCGCGCGAGTCGGTGGTGACGAAAGCGTAAATGAATGGCACGATGGTGGCAGACAACGTTTGTATTTTATTGATGCGATCAATAGCCTGACCGACCAAGGGCGCCAGTTGCTTGGCTTTCGTCTTTGCACTGGTTTTGCTTAATTTGTTTTTGTAAAATTTTTCCAGCGCCGCGACTTGCTTTTTATAATCCGCAATAGCGGCTTTGAACTTTTTGGATTCGAGCGAGGGATAGATATTACTCATATCCCAGCGAGGGGCAGGTGTAGTCATAGGTTCTCCTTGTAGTTGACGAGACAAGTATACCAAGATGTTCTAAATTTCATCGAGCTCCGAACTTTCTTCAGGAGCAAGTTCTTTTTTCAAAAGGAAATAGATGCCGGTGGGTTGATTGTCAGCGCCAGCAACCAAAGATTGTCTTCGGCGAAGGACGATGTCCACGACCTCCCAGCCATCCAGTCCGAATTCGTCCAGTTCTGAAACCTGAAATCCTTCGCTGGAAGTGTCTCCGGCCAAGACATAGCCCGAAGGCAGATAAACCATTTTATAACGAAAGACCTTCCGGCCTTTTTGAAGGCGCAACTTGGCATTCTCCACCTTCCGCTTGAATTCGCGTTCTTCTTCGTCCTCTATTTGCTGAAGCCGATTGGCATTATCAGGAGAATTGAGAATCTCCCTGGCCGCCTGACGAATTTCCTTCTCATCGCTTTCTTGCGCGTTCAAAAGAAAATCCAGACCGCGCCGGTCGCTGAGTTTAACGAGTCCTTCCGCGGCATCCAGCTGATTTATCCAATCCTCATCTTCGGACATGATTTCAAACAGCGATTCGACGTCACCCATCTTTACCAAATCATTAATTTGCGATCCCATTTCAGTCTCCTTGAATTTGACTGTTTAATTTTATCATTTGCTTGTCTTTTAGTCCTAAAAACTATACAATGGAATCGAGGAAATGCTTATGAAACAGGACCGCTTTCTGATCGGAATTCTAATTGGCATCGGCGTATTAATCGTCGCCGCGCTGGTCATCTTCTTCACGCGGGAGAATAAGGAGACATACGTTTCCGAGGGCACGCCAGAGGGGGTAGTCCACAATTACGTGCTGGCCGTGCTCGATAAGGATTATCAAAAAGCATATGGCTACCTAGCCGACTTGAGCAACAAACCAACTTATGACCAATTTCGTCAATCCTTCGCAGTCGGCAAGCTCAATCCTTCCGGTATGGGAGTCAAGATTGGCACAGCCAGCATCAACGGCGAAAACGCGACGGTCGAAGTGGATACGCTCAACACACCCAGCGATCCGTTCTCGTCGGGTTATCAAAATAACGGCTTGGCAAACCTGATAAAGCAGAACGGAGTCTGGAAAATTTCATCCATGCCCACCTACAATCTATGGGATTTCAGTTGGTATCAAAAACCGTAAGTGATATGTCATTGCGAGCGACCGCGAAGCGTGCCTTTGGCAAGCAATCCCCTGTTCCAATAACGAGATTGCCGCGTCATGGCGCTCCAACGCCATTCCTCGCAATGACAGGAGGAGAATGCCTTGAAAACTGTCCGCCGACTTTACTTTTATTCTGTTGCATTAATTAGCACCGAAGTAGTTCTATGGGGCTTGATCAACCTGCTCCGTTCGATCATCGACCAAACCGTCGGTGGTGGAGCGGAAGCGCTGGCGCAAGCATTGGCGCTGATCCTCGTCGGCTTGCCGATCTTTCT
>JBJKOR010000547.1:0-1799 GCA_046707185.1 Anaerolineales bacterium
ATCCGCGAAGATTCGCTTTATCCGCTCAATCCGCGTTCTATTTGTAGACTATGGAAACTTTCTTCTCATTTCTTGAAAAGCGCATCGACGACTGTTCTTCGCTGTTATGCGTTGGACTCGACCCGCACATTCCTGACCTAAAGGAACCTACTGCCGCGTCCGCCCTCGACTTTTGCCTGAATCTTGTCCAGCAGACTTCATCTTACGCCGCGGCTTTCAAACCCAACGCGGCGTTCTTTGAAGTCTTCGGCGCAGAAGGCTGGACGGCGCTCAAGCAAGTGATGGATGCGATTCGTGACGAATCGAATCGACTCGGCTCGAAGATTCCCATCATCCTGGATGCCAAGCGCGGCGACATTGCTTCGACTGCTGAAGCGTATGCCAAATCTGCATTCGAGAATCTCGGCGCGGATTGCATCACCTTGAGTCCGTATCTTGGAAAAGATTCCATCGAGCCGTTCATTCAGAATCAAGAAAAAGGCGTTTTCCTTTTATGCAAGACGAGCAATGCAGGAAGCGGCGATTTGCAAGACCTGACTGTAGACGGTGGACGGTGGACGGTAAATGATTCACGGTCAACGGTCAACGGTCCACGGTCAATGCTGTTATATGAATACGTTGCTCACCTCGCGCAACAATGGAATACCAAAAACAACATTGGCCTTGTGGTCGGCGCAACACATATTGACGCTATGAAACGCGTCCGCGAGGCCGCGCCAGATTTGTGGTTCCTCGTTCCCGGAGTTGGAACCCAGGGCGGAGATTTGGAATCGGCCATGAGAGCCGGTTTACGTCACGATGGACGCGGGATGCTGATCAATGTCTCGCGCAGTATCGCGCGTGCGAATAATCCAAAACTCGCCGCGGCAGAATTGCGTGATCAAATTTTGAGCGTTCAAAATAAACTTGGAAAAAATTAATGGTTAAACTTCTTATCTTATCGAGATGGGCAGAAGAATATCAACGCTTGCTCGAGTCAGTAAAATTGCCTGAACTGGAAATTGTGTCGGCAACCGATTCGGTGAAAGCCGAAGCAAACGGTTTGGATTGCGAGATCATCCTCGGCGAACCGAAGCTGATCCGAACTTTGTTACCGAGACTGCCCAAATTGCGCTGGGCACAATCCATGTTCGCAGGCATAGAACAATTACTTGATCCATCGCTGCGACGCGATTACATCTTGACCAACGCACGCGGTGTGTTCGGCGCGTTGATGTCCGAGTATGTGATCGGATATTTGCTCAATCACGAGCGGCGAATCTTTGAAAGATACAAAGCCCAGCAAGAACATCGCTGGGATGGAAGCACGACCGGCATGTTGCGCGGGAAAACTATCGGATTGCTAGGAGTCGGTTCCATCGGTGCTCATCTGGCACGAACGGCAAAATGTTTCGATATGACTGTGCGCGGCTATACGCGTTCCAGCGAATCATGCCCGGATGTCGACATCTATTTTCATGGTGATCACTTACTTGAATTTGCCAATGGTTTGGATTACCTCGTCAGTGTCTTGCCTAATACATCAGAGACGCATCACATTGTTGATGCTTCATTATTGAATGCTTTACCGTCACACGTATTGTTCATCAATGTCGGACGCGGCAGTGCGTTGGATGAATCCGCGTTGATTGATGTGCTAACCAAAAAGAAAATCGCAGGCGCGGTGCTGGATGTATTTCAACAAGAACCGTTACCGAAAGATCATCCGTTTTGGGAAACGCCGAATCTGCTGATGACCTTTCATACGTCCGCGCCGAGTCTGTCGGACGATATCGTGGAACTATTTATCGATAATTATC
>JBJKOR010000548.1:0-5865 GCA_046707185.1 Anaerolineales bacterium
TTCAACAAAAGGTGCTCGCTTCACTCCCAACCCATAACCTGATCTTCACCAATGCGGATGTGCACCACGCCCAACGCGTCCTGCGCCAACTGCAACTCGAGGAATATTTCGCGGACATCATCGATGTCAATCGCATGGACCCATACTGCAAGCCGAGTCCTGAGGCATTCAAGATCGCGTTGAACCTTGCAGGCGAAAGCGAACCATCGAAGTGCGTGATGATCGACGACCTGCCGCACACGACGCGCGCCGCGCAAGCTTTCGGCTTGTACGCGGTTCTTTACGGCGCGTCCGCCTTGAGCGCAGAGGCCGATGCGGTCTTCAGTGATTGGACCCAATTGCCGTCCTTGTTGAATGGGAACAAGTCATGAATTTAACAGCCGCACCCTGAAGACGAATTGATATACGATTTACAATCCTCATACACATTCTCAATATAGGTTTCATTGTTTTTTAATCCCATCATGTTATGTTTTACGTATGATAATAAGAAACGGAGGATTTTGTGGCTAAAATTTTAAAGGTTGTCCTGTTTGTCCTGATCGGCTTTGCATTATTGCTTGGCGGCTTTTCCGGCGGTTTTGTTGTGGGGCATATGTTCCCTTCCGGCAGTACGCTGCCAGGCGTGGCCCTGCCGGGAATTCCGACGGTCTCGCCGGAAGCCCAATCGTCCACGCCGCAGAATTTGCAAACGTTATTCAAACCGTTCTGGGATGCATGGCAGCTGGTTCATAAAGATTATGTCGATCAACCCGTAAATGATACCAAACTGATGGAAGGCGCCATCACGGGAATGGTCGCTTCGCTGGGCGATCCGCACAGCCAGTACATGAATCCGCAGGTGTACAAAGATGCAACCAACGAACTTGCCGGTTCGTATGAAGGGATTGGCGCCTATGTGAATACCAGCGGGACGACACTCAAGATTACCAGGCCGATCCCCGGCTCACCGGCCGAAAAAGCTGGCTTGAAGGCCGGCGATGAAATCGTCGGCGTGGATGGCGTGGATATGACCGGCGTGTCTCCAGAGCAGGTGCGGCAGAAGGTGATCGGTCCCGCGGGATCGACGGTTCATTTAACCGTTCGCCGCCCCGGCCAATCCGGATTGCTTCAATTCGATGTTGTGCGCGCCAAGATCAATGTCCCCAGCGTGACCAGCAAGATGCTCAATAACGGGATCGCATACGTTCAAATCTCCGACTTCGGCAATACGACCACCAGTGAGCTAAAATCCCAACTGACTACCTTGCTCGCCCAGAACCCGAAGGGACTCATCCTCGACTTGCGCGACAACCCCGGCGGCTATCTCCAAACGGCCGTGGAAGTAGTCTCGCAGTTTGTGGATCACGGCCCCGTTGTATTCGAAAAGTCGGCCGATGGCAGCAAAAAGGAATACGATGCCGTCTCCGGCGGGTTGGCGACCAAGATTCCCATGGTGGTGCTGATCAACGCCAACAGCGCTTCAGCCTCGGAAATTACGGCGGGCGCGTTACAGGATGATGGACGCGCAAAACTGGTCGGTACGGTTTCATATGGCAAAGGCTCGGTACAGATCCGCGTGCCGCTATCCAATAACGAAGGCGCGGTTGCCATTACAATTGCCCATTGGCTGACTCCCAAAGGCCGGCTGATCGATGGGAAAGGCCTCACGCCGGATGTGTATGTGCCGATGACGGCGTCCGATATCAATTCCGGGCGTGACCCGCAACTGGATGCAGCTTCGCAAACTTTGCTCGATATGATCGGCGGTACTCCAATTCCAACTTCGATCCCAACCGCCACACCGACTCCAGTTCCATAACGGTTATTCTTGCATGTCGTTGCGAGCCGGTGGTCAAGCATCAAGCCCCGGCAAAGCAATTTCCTGTTTATCGCTGGAGATTGCTTCGGGAAAGAACATCGCCTTCGGCGTGCTTTCGCGACCTCGCAAGGACAGGATGCAAACAGGAGATAAAATGTTTTTCTTCGATCCAACCTATCTATGTTTCATGGTGCCAGCCTTCATCCTGATGATGCTGACCTCGTGGTATGTCAAATCCGCCTACAACAAATGGAGCCGTGTGCGCGTGCGCAGCGGCCTGACCGGTGCACAAGCCGCCCAACGTTTGATCTCGAGCGGTGGATTGTACGGTGTGCAGATTCGAGGCATCGGCGGCCAACTAACCGATAACTACGATCCGCGTACGAAAGTCTTGAATCTTTCGCAGACGGTTGCAAGCGTTCCATCGGTGGCGGCGGTGGCGGTGGCGGCACATGAACTGGGTCATGCCATGCAGGACGCGGATAATTATCTGCCGATGCGCTTCCGCGCCGCGCTGGTGCCGATGGTCAATATCGGCTCGTGGCTCGGATGGATCATGATCATGGGCGGCATCGTTTTAGCGACGATGATGAACGCGACATCACTGGGAACTCAAATTGCATGGATGGGCGTGTTGGTCTTTTCGGGCGGTGCGTTGTTTGCACTAGCCACGCTGCCCGTGGAATTGAACGCTTCGGCGCGCGCCAAACGCCTTTTGGCGGAGACCGGCATCATTGCCGGCGAGGATGAAATCAAAGGCGTCAACAACGTGCTCAACGCCGCGGCGCTAACCTATGTTGCAGGGCTTGCGACTGCATTGCTGCAATTGCTCTACTTTGTGAGCATCGTCGGCGGTTTGGGCGGGCGAAGACGCGGTTAAGGACAACCAAGAATAAATTGTGAAACTTACCATCCGCAGGAATTTGCCTGCGGATGTTTTGTTATAATCCCCTCCCCATGCGAAAGTTCATTGCCCTAGTGGTTCTGTTTTTCGCAGTTGCATTTGTTTTCCTTTATTTTTCGGAACTCCAGCAAATTGCAACCACCATTTCACGCGCCAATCCCTGGTATCTCGCGCTTGCCATAGCCATTGAGCTGGTCTGGCTGGTCGTCGTGGGCCTGATTTATCAATCCATTTATAGCCTGCTCGGATTGAAGGAAAGCCGTCGGCATATGATGGTGTTGGCCGTCGCGGCGAACTTCATCAACATCGTGACGACCAGCGGCGGCGTGGGCGGAATGGCGTTATTCATCAGTGATGGCCAGCGCCGCGGGCAATCGTCGGGAAAAGTAACCGTGGCTGGTGCGCTGTATCTGCTGCTCGATGAAACATCGTTTCTTTTCGTCCTGGCTTTTGGCACAATCATTTTGGCGCATCGCAACCGCCTGAGCGATGGCGATATTGCCGCATCGCTGACACTCCTGGCGATCGCTTGCGGGCTGGCGCTCTTTCTCTATCTTGGATACCGTTCTGCAAAAACACTGGGGAATGTTCTGGAGAGATCGGCGCGGATCATCAACGCCATCGTACGGCCTTTCCTGCGCCGCGACTATTTACAGGTGGGACGCGCTCACACGTTTGCTGCCGAAATTGCCGAGGGGATTTCGGCGCTTCCCAAAAAGCCCTCGCGTTTGATTCCTCCCTTGTTGCTTTCGCTGTTTGGGAAAATTTTATTGATGTGCGTGCTGGCTTGCGCCTTTCTATCCTTTAACCTTCCATTTCGGGTTGGCACCATCGTCAGCGGATTCTCCATCGGATTTTTATTTCAGATCGTTTCGCCGACTCCCTCCGGCGTGGGCGTGGTGGAAGGAGCGCTGGCGCTCGCGCTACACTCCAGCCGGATCGAGTTGGGATCAGCAATTCTGATCGCCTTGTCGTATCGCGGCGCGACATTTTGGCTGCCCCTGCTCGTAGGGTTGGGGGCATTTCGTTTAATCAACTCGTCCAAGCCGGTAAAAGTCGAGAGTGACACAAAATAAATTTCCCTACGGCGTATCTTCAGGGATGGGGATCAAACGATAAATCCCGCCATCCTGATTTTCAAATATCGTCTTGACCTGCGCGATAGAGCTTAGGTCTTGCGGCTTGTAATAATACAAATAGATGTTTGGCTCGACCCAGATCAGGTAAATATCGAGGCCGGATGAAAACAACTTCGAGGAGTAGTCGGTCACAGGAAACTTTACTTTGCCATAAGGACCGGAATATTCAACCGGGGAGTTGTAACAATCATGCCAAGTATAGAAGGCGACACCATCAGGATAATTGCTGAACAATAAATAATTCCCTTGTGGCGGATGCGACAGCCAATAATTCATGACCGTATTCTCATGCCATGCCTTGGTCGTAAAACTTCCGGGAACGCCATTGGCATAATTTTCCAGAATTGATGGCACCGTCACGTGCAGTAGCCCGACTAACGCAGCAAGGATTATCATAATGGAACCAAAATCAATCGTTTGTCGAAACAGACGGGAAGACGAACGACGAGCGCGTTGGAGTAAAATTCCGATCACCACCAGCGGCAGTGTCAACAGCGGAATATAAATCGGCAACAAAAATCGTCCGCTCAACTTGTTGTAGTAAGCAACAGAAGCAGAACCGAACAATGCCAGCACGTAAAATATTCCATACACAAATAAAGGAATTTCAAAAGCGGAGAAAAGCCGGAGGCGGAAAGACGGCAAAAGCAATAAAAGAATCAAGCCGGCGATAATAACCCACAACACAATAATATATGGAATCAGGTGCGTGCGGTCAGGGAGGGTATTAAAGAACCATTCCAAAATGGAGCGCGAGAACCAATAAAAGTTATCCGCAAAACTGACCGGGACACGCCGGGCAACCAGCGACGAAGTCATGATCAGCCAAATTCCCGCCGGAAGCGCCGATAGTCCCATCAGCAGGCTGCGGACGATTCGTTTTCCTAGATTGCCATCGGTAAAAACGAAGACAATGAGGACGCCCGTTGCGATGACGGCAACGCCGAGATAGCGTTGAAGCATGGCCAGCATCCCCACGGCCATCATTCCTAAAAGCAGGCGCGGCGTTTTACGTTCGATGTAAAATCCAGCCAGCAGGATAAAAAGCACGACCAACAGAAGATGTACATAATCCGAGCCGACAAAGCTGAACGCATCGAGAATCACCGCGCCCACATCTGAAAGAATAGTTGCGGCAAATGCCAATAAAAATTTTTTCGGGAAGATTTTCAAAAAGAGCAGGGAAAGACAGATCGAAATCCCGATCAAAGAAAGGATTTGCAGAATATTGGCGGCAACATAGGAATCGACCCGCAAGACAACTTCGATCAACGCCAAAAGCATGGAGTAAAGCGGCGGCCACAATGCGACAAAATTGCCGTCGAATGAAAACAGCCCTCTGCCTTGTGATAGGTTTAAAGCGCCAAATAAAAGATGAGTCGAATCGGTGGAAATTCCCAATCCGTATTTTGATATACTAAACCACAGAACCATCCCCCAAAGCAGATGGAAAGCCATCAATATCGCAATTTTTCTTTCTTGCGTACACTTCATTTTTAAAATTGTATCATGCGAGTTTAACGCAGGCGTTAATGTTTCTTGATTCTCTGATTCGACTCTGGCACACCGACCCGGACACCGCTCCCAATTTTTCCGTCTGGCGGACGACTCCGCC
Source organism: Anaerolineales bacterium (assembly GCA_046707185.1). Taxonomy (GTDB): domain Bacteria; phylum Chloroflexota; class Anaerolineae; order Anaerolineales; family Villigracilaceae; genus Fen-1038. Next base: position 5,460 of record JBJKOR010000548.1, read on the forward strand.
ACGCCCCGCGCAGACGCGTCCTTTCCCGGACAATTTGCCGGACTCGCTTCGAGAAGCCTTATCCCAACGTGGAATCGATTCGCTCTACAGCCACCAACTCGAAGCGTGGACAGCCATCCGCGCCGGAAGGAATATCGTTCTCGCCACCGGCACGGCAAGCGGAAAGACTCTTGCTTATAACCTACCAATCATCTCATCACTAATTACGAATACCGATGCCCGCGCCCTATATCTTTTTCCGACCAAGGCTTTAGCGCAAGATCAACTAAATGCGTTAGCAAGTTTGAACGTTCAAACGTTTCAACCTTCGAACATTTCAACTGCCATCTATGATGGCGATACACCTCAATCGCAACGCACTTCGATTCGCAAGAACGCGCACATCATCCTCAGCAATCCTGATATG
>JBJKOR010000549.1:0-4701 GCA_046707185.1 Anaerolineales bacterium
CGCCGTTTCAATCGGCGTTGAGCACCGGCGGGCATAATGCCTTGTTCTGGCTTCCGTGGGTTACGTTTAATTTTACCGAGGAACGTTTTGCAACGGTTCTGACCGTTCTGGGATTGATCGGCTTTGCCGTTCAATGTGCCCGGCGCAATTGGTTCTTGCCGCTTTGGGTTTTAATTCCATTCGTTGTCGAGCCGCGCAACGCGACTGCGATTGCGGCAATTCCGCTTGCGGCTCTTGGCGGAATCGGTTTATCCGATTTGATCATTCCCGGAATTGCCGCGCAAGAATCTGCGTCAAAGATTGAAGCAAAAGAGTGGCCGGACTATATGACAGCCGGGCGCTGGCCTAAAATTGTCCTTGCTTATGTTCTATTCTTCGCACTGATCGGCGCAATTATCTATGATATTAGTCTCTCCCATTATGTAATCTCACCGGATGACCACAGCGCGATGAATTGGGTCGTACAGAACACGCCCTCTGATGGTCACTTTATCCTATTGACGGGGCAATCTGATCCGCTTGAAGACCCGTTAACGGAATGGTTTCCGGCGTATACGTCACGCAACAGCGTGGATACCATTCAAGGTCAAGAATGGTTGTTGGGTAAAGGCTTTATGACGTTTCTGGGAAGTTTGGATAAACTGCCGTCCTGTTTGAACAGCGCGCCGTCCTGTGTTGAGAATTGGGCGAAGTCGAATCATCTTAATTACAATTATCTTTATATCGAGAAGCCCACTAAGGCGAATCAAAACCCGGCCTTGCTTTACGATTTGTTACAGCAAAGCCATGATTATGTTCTTGTCTTTGAGAATAATAGCGTGGCGATCTTCGCCCGGAAATAACCTTCCGCTCATTTGTCCCTGACAAATATCACTGCCATATTATCTTGATACACTTCCTTCCATCCCTCCGATGGAAGAAGTCGAACAACAGGCCAACTGGGTTCCAGCAAGATGGCTTGGATTTTCCATTGATCCAAAACTGCAAGCCCTTGCGGCGTGCCATTTACCACATCCCACCATTGATTGATCAATCCATTCCCATAAAGATCGGCGCGGCCGTCAATGAAAACCGGGGTTTGCGGGAGCGACCAGATGAGATATCCGCCCCAATTATAGGAATTGAACAGATGTCCATTGATTGGATTTTCTTTCAGCCATTGCACTGCATCGACTGGCACGTTCTTGTTAACTTCTTCTGGAGTAGAGACAAGATAGGCGCGGCCCAAAGCCGCCAGGCCGATCACGACTACCAGAACGCTGTTCAAGATTAGATTGACGCGCTCTGGAAAAGCTGGAGCCGCATCTTCCTTGACCTCGAGTCCCCATTCCGTTTTGATGGCTTCGATTGCGCCATTGGTCCATTCCGCCAAAGTCGGCGCGGCGGCGATGGCGAATACCGCAATGCTTCGTTCGGACACAAAAGTGAGATAGGCAAAGCCTAATGTCTTGAATAAGGCCGCCCAATCCATTTTGGGTTTTGCAAGAATGGCGGTGAGGATGAGAAGGAAGATCATCCACAACATCGGCTGAAATTCCATCAAGTGAAAATTTGGTGAAGCCCATTCCTGGATTTGCATCGAGACGCTGGCCGTATAAAATGGCAGACGCCAAATGGAAATGCCATTCGGATTCAATCCGATCGCCAAGGCCGCGGCCAGGGACCAAAGCAAGAGTTGGATGATCCGCTTCCAGTTCGCGGCGACGAGGCGGTTTTCTTTGGTCAGGTTATTCGACGCCATTCCAACGATATAGGCCGCTAGTAACAGAAAACCCCAAATCCATCCGCCGTGGATGTTGGCCCATAAGACAAAGATTGGAATTAAAACCCAGAACCAACGTTGATTACCTTTTTGAATCTCGTTCAGCAAGCCGTCCAGTAATGCCAGGAGGAAGAAGGAAAAAATCTGCGGGCGCGGACTCCAGATCGGTGCGGCGGTCAGTACGGCGAGAATGATGATAAAGGTGTTGACGAATTTGTTGCCTTCCATACGGCGATAGAGATAATAGAACGTTGCAGCGCCGGTGATGGCGACCAAAAATGTTATCGAAAAGAATCCACCTAATTTGTAGAAGAGATAGAAAACGATTTCAGAAATCCAGAAGGCATTCGTCCACGGCTGGCCGAAGCGCGTGTAACTAAATACATCGCGCAATAGAATGGCTTTCGATTGCCACATTTCCCTGCCCGCGGCCAAATGCCACCACATGTCCGCGTCTTGCGGCGTGCGCGCCAGGATGATGAAGACCAAGATTGGAACGAGAAATTCCAATAAGGTTTGTATTTTTCCAATGGAAGAGAATTTTGGTTTGTCCATTATGCAAAACGCTCTTGTCCCGATTGTACACAATTTGTTTTTGGGTCAGCGGACTGTAAGTATACAAAAACAATGCAAATTTACGCCAACTCTTTATAAGGTGAGTTATTGGGTCGCCGAATCAACCATCGGGAGAAAGACTGTTCGATAAAGGGCGTCGTGTTCATCCTGGTTGGAAAATAGGATAATCCCAACGGAAGAAGAACCTTTCCCAACGATGGCAACATCAACAGGGCGGCAATGCAATGATGAGGTGTAGAGTTGCCAATTAAATTTTTTTGTGTTTCGTTGTCCTGCCGGGGTTAAGGGTCCGTCAAGTCCCTGATAGCCATAAGCTTTCAAGGTAAACATTTTCTCGATTTCAGTGGTATCAATGGGCATCACAATCAATCCTGCTTCGGTGGTGTCGAATGGGGAGTTATTACGTTCATACATCCCTGAATTGTCGGAATGCCAATCTTGGGGTACCTTAATCTTGAATCCATTCGATGTGACAGTTTTGAGATTTAGTGGAGGATCACCGGTATATGGCACAACGAATGCGGGATTCTTTAAGGCGTTCAGGCAGGTGTGATCTGGTTCGGTGGATGGATCATCGAGAAACTGTAACGCAATATTCATCGCACACCCGGATGTATCGGCGACGGTTGGGGCATGACCGAGATTGGGAAATTCAAAGTAAAAGCTGTGATTCAAATGAGCCGCAACCTGCTTTGCGTATGCAGGCGGCGTGATCGGATCAAATGAGCCGGTGATGACGAGTGTGGGAATATTGCTGGTCGTTGGATCATCCTCGCCGTAGGCTGGTGGTTTGGCTCCCCAGGATTCGCAGGTTTTGAATATCTCTTCGGCATCCCCATAAAAGGGAAGCCATGCATAACCTTTGATGATTTGGCTGATTGTATCGGCTTGAGTCTTGGTTGGGGCGGATGCCAAGATTTGTTCATGGCAGGTCATGTTGATGTATGTTCCAAGGCTGATGCCTGCGAACGTGGAAGGCAGCGATGATTGTTCAAGCACAAGCGTGGAAAAGTCGCCGTTCTTGAATCGGGAAATGGATTGCGGGGCGGTGGCGATGTATGCTGAATTTTTGATGGATTCCAGAATTACGCCCATTACCGTTTCGCCTGTCACGGTTTGTGTGATCGTTCCCTTTTCATATTCTGAGCTTGTCAACGTGACGGGCTTTGCGTCAAGCTGCTTCAGGAGGTCCCAAAAAGTGGTTTCCAGATTTGGGTAGGCGGCATTGCACTGTGGGTCGACCTTGCAATCCTTGAAAAGGGTATTCAATCCGGATTCAACCGCCGTGGGATAGTTGTAGAAAACACTTGTATCAACCGGAACCACCGAATCTAAAATCACAGTATTTACAATACCAGGGTAGTTTCTCATAACGACCTGCGCCAGCCGTGTACCGTAGGAAGCACCGTATAAATCCGCTTTGGGGTATTTCAACACGGCGAGCAGGTCGCGCACATCTGCGGCGCTTTCCTCAGTAGTGTAGGCGTTCAGGTGAATCCCCTGCGCCTGTAACTCTTCACTGCAAGATCGGAACGCGTTGGAATATACCAGGCTGCGAGTGGAGGCGTCAATCAAACCATGAACATCATCTGTATAAAGCTTGGTGAGTTCATTGCAATTAAGCACCGGGCTGGATAATCCTGTGCCGCGCTGATCAAAAACGATAAAATCGTGTTTGGATAGAAAGGGAGCAACGAGAGCGCTATAGAGGTTGGCGCTTAACTTGACCGCTTCTGCCCCCGGCCCTCCCTGTAGAAATAGAACCGGCTCTGCCGGGCTTCGACTTTGGCTGTGGTACACAGCGACGGCCAGTTTGATCGTGTGAGACGGATCGCCTGTACGATCTTCGGGCACAATCAGGTATCCACAATCTACATTTTCAGTGGGCGGTGTAAATTGGCATCCCGCAGTTTCGTATTTTGGAACATAGACGACGGTCGGTACCGGGCTTGGAATTGGCGTAGGAGAATTGGTGGTTGGGTTGGAAATTGCGATGGAAGTTGCAGTTGCTTGTGTATTTGAGAGTTCAGAGATGGGAGGCTGGGTGGCGGCTGCGCTTAAACCCTGGTTTGCATAGAGGGAGAATCCATATCCTAATCCCAAACCGCAAATAATCAGGATTGGCACCAATATCATGATTGCGATCAAAGGTGCATTCGATTTCTTTCGTGGTTTGCCGCCCTGGTATTGTTGGGGAATGGCAGCTATCTTTCCTTGAACCTGTGCAGGTTGTAAACCCTGATCGACTGGCTTTCCCTTGTTCTCGGATATCGGCGTTTGCGTTTCTGATGGTTTTGGACTCAAGTCCGGTTTTTGCAACTGGGTCAGTTGTCCCCGCGCTTCAAGATTTTTCGGGTTAATGG
>JBJKOR010000550.1:0-9310 GCA_046707185.1 Anaerolineales bacterium
ATCTCGACGGCACCATGCTGGCAGCGCTGGCCTTGATCACATCCTCCTCATTCGAAGCGATCACGCCCTTGCCGCTCACCGCACAGATGTGGATCAGCACGCGCGAAGCGGCGCGGCGGTTGTTCGAAGTGGTGGACACGATACCAGCAGTCAGCGATCAGCGATCAACAGTCAGCAAACAGCCACAAATTACAAATAATGAATTGCATATTACGGATTTGTCCTTTACTTACCCCGGTCAATCCATTCCAGCGCTCCAACATATCACCTTCAACCTTGGGCCTTCGACCATCACGGCGATTGTCGGTCCGAGCGGTGCGGGAAAAAGCACGCTCGCGAATTTGTTGCTGCGATTCTGGGACTACGATTCGGGAGATATAGCTTTGGGCGGCGAATCGCTCAAGGCGTACGCGCCGGACGAAGTTCGCGAACGAATCGCCTATGTCTCGCAGAACACATATTTCTTCAACACATCCGTCTACGAAAATCTGCGCATGGCGCGTCGAAGAGTCACAAAGGAAGAAGTTGAAGCCGCGGCACGCGCCGCGCAAATCCACGATTTCATCATGGGATTGCCCAAAGGCTACGACACCTTGATCGGCGAGCAGGGGCTGCGCTTGAGCGGCGGCGAACGTCAGCGGCTGGCAATCGCGCGCGCCATCATCAAGGACGCACCGATTCTGATTTTGGATGAACCGACCGCCAATCTCGATGCGCTGACCGAAAGAGACGTGCTGGAAACTTTGTTTGCATTGATGCGCAAAAAGACTTCCCTGCTCATCACGCACCGCCTGATCGGGCTTGAAAATGCAGATGAAATCCTTGTACTGAATAATGGACAAATCGTCGAACGCGGAACACATCAGACATTGCTCAAGCAACAAGGAATTTACCATCGTCTCCAGAGTCTACAAAACAGAATTTTAGATAATGCCCAAGATGTTTATCAGCTGGCAGATGCCAAAGTTTAACCATCAATAAAAGCCACTTTTTTTAAACTTCAGGTATTGCGATATGCAACACCTGAAGTTTTCATGAGGATAGATCAAGAGCCTGCTGTCTTCTGCAAGAACTGAACAATTCCAGTCACTACACTTGAAGGCAGGAAGCCGCCCATTCCCATACGCCCGCCTCCCTGTCCAAAGCCGCTGCGAAACACACCCGGTGTACCAACGGCACGAGGCGTGCCGCCTTGCGGAGGTGTGAAAGTGCCGCCGCTGGAACTGAATCCACCGCGTCCAGCGCCGCCCATGGTGATACCGGCCTGCTGAAAGGCTGCAAAAATATCCTGCCCAGATAAATTCATAGCCGTGATCGCCTGGATTTGTGCAGGCGGCATGGCATTCTCAATCGCCGTAATCTGCGCCGCAACTTGCTGACGCAAGGCAGTCATCGTTGGATTTGGTTGAGGCGCACCGGGAGTTCCCTGCGGCAGAACGCTTTCCGCTTGTTGTAACGATTGCCACAACGGCAAAAGCTGAGTCGCTTCCTGCGCGGTCACGGCATTGGATGTGCCGGTTAATTTCAACATACCCGCCGCAAGCTGCAAAGCAGAGAGTCCGGTCGCAGGCGTTCCGTTAGCCGGTATTGGACTTGACGTGCTGGCATTGGATGCCGGGGTTGAAGCAGCAGGCACGCTCGTATTTCCCGCCGATGATCCGCTCGCAGAAGTTGGTTGTGCGGAGCCTGCAGACGCACCGCATGCTGTCAACAGAATAACGAGAATGGTCAAAACCGAAATTACTATTACCTTTTTCATAAGGTCTCCTTTACACAGGGTGCGCAGTATATCAAGCTCTTCACATTATCGATGTAGAAAATATATTGTTTATGTATCATTTATATGAAGGGTATTTAGACACAGCGAGGGAGTTGCTTGAAAGCCAGCAAAATCCCCTCAAAAAATTCCTTGCGCCCCTCGAACGAGCGTGCTATAATGCAATCGACTTTCCCCATTATTTGCTGAAAATCAGGCCAAAAAGTTATATCAATTCTATTTGCTTGTGCTCGTTGAATCCATAACCATTTGAAAGAAAATCCATCAACCCAAACCAACCTATCATGAAATCAGCCCGCACCCATGGGGGCGCTGGCTTTATCCTCTATTCCATTTATTACAAAGGCATTGAAATCACATGAAAATACTCGAGCTTGAAAACGAACCGCTCTCAAAGCTGCGGAAGCTTGCGAAAGAACTGAACATACCCAACTTCAACCGGCTGAAAAAGGAAGCGCTCATTCTCCAAATCCGCCAGACTGAAGCGCAAAAGGAAGGCATCGAACTGCGCGGCGGCATCCTGGAAATCATGAGCGAAGGGATTGGCTTTTTGCGGGCAGCCAATTATCGCATCAGTGATCAGGATGTGTATGTTTCGCAAGCCCAGCTTCGTCGGTACGATCTTCGTTCGGGGGATTTGGTAATCGGTCAAGTACGGCCACCTCGTGAATCAGAAAGACATTACGGATTGCTCAAAGTAGAAACGGTCAACGGCATCGACCCGGAAGAGGCAGCGCGTCGTACGGTCTTCGAGAATCTCACCCCGGTCTTCCCCGATAAACGCTTCGACCTGGAAACCGACCACGACACTCTGGCCCCACGCTTGATCAACCTTATTGCACCGATCGGTCGCGGCCAACGCGGATTAATCGTATCTCCACCCAAAGCGGGAAAAACAACCATCCTCAAACAAATTGCAAATTCCATTTCAACCAAACACCCCGATGTGCATTTGATGGTGGCGCTGATCGGCGAACGCCCGGAAGAAGTGACCGACATGGATCGTTCCGTGGATGCGGAAGTGGTCGCCTCCACATTCGATGAACCAGTCACTGCTCACGTTCGCACGGCAGAAATTGCCTTAGACCGAGCTAAGAGAATGGTGGAGATCGGCCGTCATGTGGTAATCTTAATGGACTCGATCACACGCTTGGCGCGTGCCTACAATCTTGTAGTCAATCCTTCAGGGCGTACGTTGTCAGGCGGCATGGATCCGTCGGCGTTGTATCCACCCAAGCGTTTCTTTGGGGCGGCGCGCAACATCGAAGAAGGCGGCTCGCTGACCATCATAGCGACCTGCCTGGTAGAGACCGGTTCGCGTTTGGATGATGTGGTTTACGAAGAGTTCAAGGGCACCGGCAACATGGAATTGCAATTGGTCCGCAAACTTCAGGAGCGCCGCATCTTCCCGGCTGTGGATATCGAGCGTTCGTCCACGCGCCGCGAGGACCTGTTGCTTGGCCCCGATATCATGCAACGAGTTTGGCTGATGCGCCGCATGTATTCTCAAATGGTGACCCCTCCCCCCGGCGGTGCAGGTATGGATCAGACCGTTGCGACCGAAGCAATCCTTCAGCGTCTTGAACGCTCAAAGAACAATCAGAACTTCCTTGAGACGTTGACTGAAGAACAATAGTAATTTCAAAAATGGAAAAGAAGAATCGTTTTACAAAATTCAATCAGTTTCTAAAAAACAATCTTTTCAATGTTATCTCGTGGGGAGTGACTGCTCTGATCGTGGTCACGTTGGTGGGCTTTGGATTTTGGTGGCCGCAGATCGGTTCCGCCGCGCCCGCCTCGGCTCCGCAATCGACCGATGCGCCAACAACTCCCAGCCAGCCGTCCCTGCCCGCGGCTGCCATCGCTGCTGCAAACAAGGCTGTTTCCAACTTCACCATCGGACGCGCGCTCGAGCTAAAAACAGATACGTCCAAAGATGCCAAAATCAGCATTGTACAATATCAGGTCGTCAACGGCGACTCGCTGTTTGGCATCGCAAAGCAATTCAACATCAAGCCTGAAACCATTTTGTACAGCAATAAAACTGCCCTGAACGATAACCCGGAAAACATCAAACCTGGCATGATGTTGACCATTCCACCCGTGGATGGTTTGCTCTACACCTGGCAGCAAGGCGATACACTTCAAAGTGTAGCGAAAGAATTCAAAGCCAAAGCTGACGACATATTGAACTGGCCCGGCAACAACCTGGATTTGACGAATCCAGAGATCAAGCCGGGTACGCAGATCATGATCCCCGGCGGCCAGCGGCAGCTGATAGACTGGTCGCAATTCATCCCAACCATTTCACGCGGCACCACAGGCGCAGGTACTGGAACTTCCAATGTCGCTACGGCTAATTGTGGCAGCGGCCCGGTTGGTTCCGGCTTCATTTGGCCCACACACGGTCCGCACACGTTGTCGGGCAATGACTACGGGCCTACCCACCTCGGCATCGACATCTCTGCGGTTTATGTTCCGATCTATGCGTCTGCCTCAGGCGTGGTCGTGTTTGCGGGTTGGAGCGACTATGGCTACGGCAATGTGATCGAAATCGATCACGGCAATGGCTACGCAACGGTCTACGCCCACTTGAGCCAGATCTTGGTGAAAGTATGCCAAGGCGTATATGCCGATCAGCAAATTGCAATTTCAGGCGATACCGGCAACTCGACCGGCCCGCACCTTCACTTTGAAGTCCGTGAAGGCGGATCGAACATCAATCCCTGGTCGGTACTCGGACAATAAGTGAACGCACAAGAACTTCAAGCCGCTCTTCGGGACCTCCCGTTGGGCGGCTTCCGTTTTTTTGAAAGCATCGGCTCCACCAATGACGAGGCGCTGACTTGGGCTTCGAATGGTGCACGCGACTTTTCGATTGTTATTGCCGATGAACAGACCAATGGCCGCGGCCGACTCCGCCGGAAATGGTTCACGCCTCCCGGAGCGGCACTCGCCTTCAGCCTGATCCTGCTCCCCGCTCATGATGAAATCAAACATCCCGCCCGAGTCACGGGGCTTGGCGCGCTGGCCCTGACGGAAGCAATTACCAACCTCGGATTGCGCGCTCAAATCAAATGGCCCAACGACGTTTTGATCCATCGTAAGAAAGCCGCCGGGATTTTGGTTGAATCGGTTTGGACAGGTGAAAGGCTCGAGGCGTTCGTCTTGGGAATCGGCATCAACGTCCTGCCAGCCTCTGTGCCGTCCGAAGAACAGGTCTTATTCCCCGCCACAAGCATCGAGACCGAACTAGGTCAGTCGATTGACCGCGTCCAAATCTTGCATGAGGTTTTATCTGCATTGGCCCTTTGGCGCTCGAAGCTCAGCAAGGATGAATTCGTCGAGGCGTGGAATGCTGCGCTGGCATTTCGCGGCGAAGAAATTCTGTTGGCAAAAGAGAATCAACCTCCACTCCAAGGGACACTACTCGGCTTGGAATCCGATGGAAGTTTGAGGCTGAAAGTTAATGACAAATTCCTTACAGTACGGATAGGCGAGATTCACCTGCGGCCCTCCGTGTGATAAAATCCGAACCAGTGAGATAACATGTTTGATAATCTTCGTGATCAAGCCAATGCAAGTCAATTCGAAGAGAACGAAGCACAATTCCAATCTGTGGATGACTCCGTTCCCGGCTCACCGTTTTCATCGGAGCGTTTTCTGGGCATGACATCTGTTCAACGCTTTATCATTTCGGTAATCATCATGATCATGGTCTGCAGCGTAGGCGCCATGTTCTTATTGGTGACCGGAAAATTTGGTTTATTCTAAAGATATTTCGAAAAAAGAACTCGGAGCGATCAAAGCCCCGAGTTCTTTTTATATCAGGTTGGGCTGTTCTTTCTCTTCTGCCCCATTGATTTTGGCGCCGGCGCGCTTCAAATCTTCCGAGGCGATGCGCGCCACCGAGGCGACATAATCGCCTTCGCCCGGCTTGATGAGATGTACGCCCTTCGTGGCGCGCCCGGCTTGCCGCACATCCTTGACTTTCAAACGCAGCACCACGCCGTTGGCCGTGATAATCGTCAACTCATCGTCGTTGTGAACGACGCGCGCCGAGGCAATTTTTCCAATCTCGTCAAAAGCCTTTTGATCGATGGTGGCAATGCCATGCGTGGCGCGGCCTTTGGGCGCATAATTCTTCAACGGCGTTTGTTTGCCGAAGCCGCCGCTGGTCACGATCAACAGCGAGCCATCCTTATCCACCACATCCATACTCGTGACCGAATCACCGTCCGCAAGCTTGATGCCTTGCACGCCTGCGGCTTGTCGTCCCATCGAGCGAATCTTCTCTTCACTGAAACGCAGGGCCTGTCCCATCTCAGTGACGAGGATCACTTCGTCCTTGCCGGAGGTTGGGCGCGCCCAGCCCAGAGTATCGCCTTCCGCCAAATCCATGGCGATCAAACCGGCGGGGCGGACCGAAGCGAAGTCCTCCATATCCACGCGCTTGACTTTGCCGCGCGTCGTGGCCAGCACACAATACCCGTGTGCAGAAAAATTCGAAACAGCAATCGCCGCGGTGACATGTTCATCAGCGCCAAGGTTAAGGATGTTGACCAGCGGAATGCCCTTCGCCACGCGATCCGTATCGGGAACTTGGTAAACCTTTTCACTATAGACTTTGCCCCTATCGGAAAAGAACAGCATCGAGTCCAGGCTGCGAGCGGGGATGAGCATCACGACCTCATCCTCCTCCTTCATCGTATGCCCCATCACGCCGCGCCCGCCGCGTCCCTGCAAACGAAAAGCAGATGCCGCCACACGCTTGATGTAGCCGCGTTCGGTGAGGCTGATCAATACGGCTTCATCCTGAACAAGGTCCTCCACCGTAAGTTCTTCTTTTACATCCGAAGCAATCCGGGTGCGGCGATCATCGCCGTATTTCTCAGCAATCTCATTGAGATCAGTTTGAATCAAGGCCAGGATCTTCTTCGGACTTGCCAACAAGTCTTCCAGATAGGCGATTTGTTCTGCGACTTGTTTATGTTCTTCTTCGATCTTCCAACGTTCGAGTGCGGCGAGACGACGCAACTGCATATCGAGAATGGCTTGGGCTTGAAGTTCGCTTAGTTTAAAGCGCGTCATCAAGTTGGATTTGGCGGCATCCGCATCCTGCGACTCACGAATGGTTTTGATGACTGCATCGAGGTTCGCCAACGCGATCAGATAGCCGTCGAGGATGTGCAAGCGCGCCCGCGCTTTGGCGAGTTCGAAGTTCGAGCGCCGGACAACAACGGTTTGGCGGTGCTCGATGAAAATCTGCAGAGCCTTCTTGAGCGGCAGCAAGCGCGGCTCGCCATCCACCAGCGCCAGCATTTGCACGCCGAATGCAGATTGCAATGCGGTGAACTTGTAAAGCTGATTCAACACTTTCTTCGGCTGCGCGCCGCGTTTGAGTTCGATCACGATGCTCATGCCGCGTTGATCGGATTCGTCGCGTAGGTCGGCAATCTGGTCGATCTTATCTTCGCGCACCAATTCCGCAATGCGTTCGATCAGACTTGTTTTATTAACTTGATAAGGAATCTCAGTAATAATGATCTCGTGCTTGCCGCTGCTCTTCCCTTCTTCAATGTGCGCCGTGCCGCGCACAACGATACGGCCACGCCCGGTTCCATAAACAGCTTCGATGCCTTCGCGGCCAATAATGATGCCGCCTGTTGGAAAATCGGGGCCGGGAACAAATTTCATCAATTCTTCGACCGGGATGTCTTCCATCTCATCGTATTTGTCGATCAGGAAATTGATGGCATTCACCAGCTCCCGCAAATTGTGCGGCGGGAAATTGGTCCCCATGCCCACGGCGATACCCGATGCCCCATTCATCAAAAGGTTGGGAATGCGAGCCGGTAAAACCAGCGGTTCTTCCAGCGAATCATCGAAATTCGGCCCGAAATCCACCGTATCTTTATCGATATCGGCCAGCAGCTCTTCGGCAAGTTTATGCAAACGCGCTTCGGTGTAACGCATGGCCGCCGGCGCGTCGCCGTCAATCGAGCCGAAGTTGCCCTGACCGTCGACCAGCAGATAGCGCATGGAGAAATCCTGAGCCATGCGCGCCATGCTCTCGTAAACCGCCGCGTCGCCGTGCGGATGATATTTGCCCAACACCTCGCCGACGATACGCGCCGACTTTTTGTATCCGGAATTGGAGCGGATACCCATGTCCTGCATGGCATACAAAATGCGCCGATGAACTGGTTTCAGTCCGTCGCGGGCATCGGGGAGCGCCCGAGCCACGATCACGCTCATGGCGTAGTCGAGATACGCCGAGCGCATTTGGGAGTCAATGTCTACTTGTTGAATATTTCCGATGTCCATGGTTTCTTCGTAAAGGCACAAAAAAACACGAAGGCTGATTCTTGGACTTCGTGTCTTTGATTAGGTGAAATTCACGCTCCGAATGCCCCAATTATACCACCGCGACCCCGTTTGGAAAACAAAAAACCCGCCTTTCAGCGAGTTTTTTCTGTGCCGAAGGAGGGACTTGAACCCTCATGACCTTGCGGTCACTAAGCCCTGAACCTAGCGCGTCTGCCAATTCCGCCACTTCGGCTTGCTTGCGGGTTGAATTTTATCCGAAACGAGGCTTTTGTCAACTTAAACAATTCACAATTTATCCGTCAGTTATCCATTGCCTGTTCACCCAATAGTCATCTTATTGGCCTACAATCGAAATCAATGCAAGGAACAAAATCACGAATGCAAAGTCTCTTTCGATTGTATGGTAATTTCATTACAGTACCATTGGGGGATGCATCTTTTTTCGTGACGAGACGTTATAGTAATAAAGAAAGGAGCAGCCTATGATCTTCATTATCGGCACTATCGCTTTCGTGCTCTTGCTTGCCTTGGCTGGCGCCAACTTCATGGTAGATAACATCAGCCCGGACGAGTTGAGCAACATGGGTATCGAGAGGAAAATCTGATGGATGATACCCAATCCCCATAACCCGATGCGAATCCAAGCGCGTCGGGTTTTTTTGTTTTCCACAAAACCTACCGAATGGTCGGTAGATTTCCGGAAATTGGGATATAATTCAAACCATCTTTATCATCCCCATCTGGCAATGGAGCTTTCATGGACTTTTCCCTCTCCCCCGAACACGAAATGATGCGAAAGACGATCTGCGACTTCGCACAAAAGGAAGTCACGCCTGTGGTAAAAGAGTTCGACCGAAAGCAGGAGCCAATCCCTTGGGTGTTAAAGCGCATGGGCGAACTTGGCATTCTTGGCCTGCCCTTCCCGGTTCGTTATGGCGGCCAAGGCATGGACTATCTCTCGCTGGGGCTGGCCTGCGAAGAACTCGAAGCCGTGGATACTTCCCTGCGAGTGGTCATGTCCGTGCACGTTGGCTTATGTGCAATGACAATCTTTCAATGGGGAACGGAAGAACAAAAGCAAAAATTTCTCGTGCCGCTGGCAAAAGGCGAAAAGATCGGGTGCGGCGCGTTCACAGAAGCGGGCATGGGCTCGGATGTGGCGGCGATGCGGACAAACGCAAAACGGGATGGCGACTATTACAT
>JBJKOR010000551.1:0-18733 GCA_046707185.1 Anaerolineales bacterium
ATTCAAAATATTCAAACCGCGGCGGCTCGTTTCGACGGCGTGTTGGTGGCTCCGGGCGAGACGTTCTCGATGGGTAAAACGCTCGGTGATGTGAGCTTGAACAACGGGTATGCCGAGGCGCTCATCATTTACGGTAATCGCACAATCACAGGGGTGGGTGGAGGCGTTTGTCAGGTGAGTACCACGTTGTTCCGCACGGTATTCTTTGGCGGATTTCCAGTTGTTGAACGTGTCCCGCATGCTTATCGCGTTTCATATTATGAAGAGACATCCAGCGGTTCGGATAATTCGAAAATGGCGGGCTTGGATGCCACGGTCTATTTTCCGTTGGTGGATTTCCAGTTCAAGAACGATTCGAAGTATTGGATTTTGATGGAAACCAACGTCGATGTTGGTTCCCGTTCACTCACTTGGACGTTCTATTCGACCCCGGATGGGCGTTCGGTTCAGTGGAATACCACCGGCCCGCAGAACATCGTTCCCGCTCCGCCCGCTTCTTTTGTAAAGAATCCTGATCTGACTGTGAAGATGAAGCAAACGGATTACGCTGCCAACGGCGCGGATGTGGATGTGACGCGCACGGTTTTGATGAACGGCGCAGTTTATTTTCACGATGAATTCAAAACGCATTACGAGCCGTGGCAGGCGATTTGTGAATATTCCCCCAGTGTGCAGGACCCTGCGGCTGAGGCTTTGCATGAAGGTAAGTGCCAGCCGCCGGCGTTGAGTTTGACGGACATGGTACAATAGCCGACTGATTAAGAGTTTTACATCGCGCTGAGCGAAGTCGAAGCGCGCTGTTCGAGGGTCCTTCGACTGCGCTTTGCTCCGCTCAGGACGATAAGGCTCGATTACTTTGGAGAAAAAATGGTTAGCCAAGAACTGCTTGAAATTTTACGTTGTCCCAATTGCGTGCGCGAGAAAGACGGATTGCTCAAATTATACAAGGATAGCTGGCTTGTCTGTCAGGATTGCGGGCGCAAGTATCCCATCGTGGACGATATTCCTGTGATGTTGATCGATGAGGGCGATAAGTGGCTCCAAACTGCGGAAGATAAACTACCGGTTCCCCCGCCTGCGAAATAACGAGGTCGTGTGACGTCTCTGGATGAATTGCTGGATGATTTAATCAGCGGAGATGAATCCCGCGCGGAGTCTGCCGCGTCCGAACTTGCGACGTTGGGCGGCGCAGCGCGGCCCGGGCTTAAGGCCGCGCTGAAATCTTCCGATGTGGATCACCGCTGGTGGGCTGTGCGGACGCTCGCACAAATGAATGATGTGGACGCCGGTTATTTCATCGAAGCATTGAACGATGAATCTTCGGAAGTGCGTCAGGCCGCGGCACTGGCTCTCGTTGTGCATCCGGCTGAAGAGGCCGCGCCGGCCCTGGTCCGCGCGTTGAGCGATGAAGATGGAATGCTTCAAACGCTGGCAACCAATGCGTTATCTGCCATTGGCAAGGCGGCCGTGCCCATCTTGTTGGAGACGTTTCCGCAATCTTCTATGTCGGTGAAAATCCAAATCATGCGCGTGCTGGCCGAAGTCCGCGATCCACGCGCCATTCCCGTAATGATGAAGGCCATGGATGAAAGCTCTGCGATCCTAAATCATTGGTGTGAGATCGGCCTGCAGCAACTTGGCCTCGACATGGTCTATTTGAAATTGAGTTGAATATGAGTCGAATTGCTGGTTTTTTCAAAAAGCTGAAATTTCGTCCCTCGGTGGGCCAAATTATATTTTGGGCGCTTGCGATTGTCGTCGCGGTGGGATTCTTTATCTTTACGCGCGGCTTCGTTGAGTGCTGGGGATTTACCAGTCTCGATGGTGTGCCGCCCGCAAGTTGCAACGTTGATACTAGTGGAGTATTAAACAATTTTGTCCTCAACCAGAAAGGCACGCCGGTTGCTGTCACTCCAACTGCCGGCGTCGCTGCACCGGCAGTGCAGCCTCCTTCCTGGGACGGCGGCAGTCGAATCAATATCGTATTCTTCGGGTTGCGCGCCGGAACGGCGGACACCAGCCAGCCGGATTGTCCGTTGTGCACCGATACGATCATCCTGTTTACCGTCGATCCCGTTTCGAAAACGGCAGCCATGATTTCCATCCCGCGTGATCTGTGGGTCAACATTCCAGGATTCGGATTCAGCCGCATCAATACTGCGTGGACAGACGGCGAAGCCTCGAAACTTCCGGGCGGCGGATCGGGGCTTGCCATGAAGACAGTTTCCCAACTGATGGGTGTTCCAATCCAATATTATGCCCAAGTGGACTTCAACACTTTTGTATCATTTATTAATACGATCGGCGGTGTGGATGTCAAGCCTTGGGAAACGCTCCGTCTGGATCCATTGGGAAGTGGAAAGGATAAGGTCATACTTACAAAGGGTGGGTTCCGCCATTTGGATGGACCGCTTGCACTGGCTTATGCTCGCTGTCGTGATCAGGATCAGTGCGGCGCTCAAGGCGGCGACCTCGACCGTTCCAAGCGTCAGCAGCAAATCATCATGGCGATTGCATCTAAAGTGCTAAACCCGACCAACTTCCCGAATTTGATTTCGAAAGCTCCCTGGTTCTATAGCAGTTTTAGCGGCGGCATCCACACGAACATGTCCCTCGATGATGCCATCAAACTTGCCTACTTGATGAAGGATATTCCCCTCAAGCAAGTCAAGAACGTTGTGTTCGATTACAACGATATGACCATGGCGAACACCACGCTGGCCGGGCAGGCTGCCTCAGTCTTCAAACCCATCCCGGATAAGATCGAGGTGTTGAGAGATGAGGTGTTTACCACCAGCGGTCCGATCAGCCCGATGGCGCAGGGCGACCCGATTAAATTGATGCAGGCGGATCAGGCGAAAGTTGGCGTGCTAAACGGTACATACACAACTGGACTGGATCAACGCACGGCTAACTATTTTACGTCGTTGGGATTGTCTGTTGCTGGCACCGGCCAGGCGGGCCAACTCTATAGCCAGACCACGGTCTATATGTGTGCTCCGAAACTTTATACGTTGCAGTACCTGATCAAGCGGGCCGTGATCACCAATGGCAATCAGGTTATGTTTAACGCAGCTCAATGCAAGGCATACCCGAACGTGGATGTCATCGTGATTTTGGGGAGCGATTGGATACCAAAATTGCCCACCGGTTTCTAGAGAAATGAACGCCGCTTCCCTGCGGCGTTTTTTTATCCTGTGTATGGGGTACTTCTTTTACTGCTGCTGGAAAGTCAAATGCAATCCGCCCATATAATTTTGTCCGCTGGAATCGGTACAAGTCGGCGCGATCAAGTTGGGGACTGGCGTTCCCGATTCCGCGATGCGAATCGTATACGCCACATTGGCCTGCATAACGTAATCGGCGTATCCGATGGCGATTTCAGGCTTGAAACCGGTGAAGAAATGTTCTTCGCCGCCATCCCACGTGATGATGATTTCCACGCCGGACATTTGATGGCTGTGGCTGTCGATTACAGAAATTTGCATCAGCCCTTCGGTTAGATTCGGTTTGCAAACTTTATCGTCGCTCAATAATACGAATGGCGCTCCGGAGGTTGGCGTGGCTGTATACGTTGGACGCGGCGTGGCAGTTCCAACTGGAAGCGCTGTATCGATGACTTCAGGCGCGGCTGATTCGCTGGGAGTGGCTTGGGGCGTCTCCGTTTCCGCCGTGGTTGCGGTTCCCGTTGGCGTTGGCGCTTCGATGCTGAGAGTTGCTTCTGCCACCGCCGTCGATGGAAACTGTACCGTGCCCGATTGCAAGTCCGCCGCCAACATCGCCACCTGTTGGATGGCATTGGATGGTTGATGCTCCGATACCATGCGCTGTGCCTCTGCGCTCAAAGCTTGCACAGGATTGTTGTCACCCAGCAATGCCAGACGCGATTTCGCACGCGCCAAATCGTGAGTGGATGCGTACGAAGCCGCGATCAGGATTCGATATTGATCTTTGAAGTCCGAACGCAAGGTATTGGGCTCGGTATTGATATAACGTACCGGCGCGACCATCCATGCATACAGAAGGCCGAGACCAAACCCAATTGCCAGAACCGGGATCACTTCCCACGGAAAGCGTTTCATGGTGCGACCGTCGTTGGTGTAGCTTGAATCGGCGTAGGCGCAGGCTGGTAAGCTTGCAGACTGCGGATCAATTCCTCGAGCATGGAAATATCTTGGGTCGAGTAACCCAGGCTCTTTCCGGTTTGAAGCGCTTGAGCAGCAATATTAGCTGGCAGGTCACTGCCGAGGCTTCCCAGCCGGTGGATGGCCAGCTCGGTATTCTGGTCGCCATGGAATGCTTCGGCGATCATCAGAACATAATCGGCGCGGTAGTCGGCGCGCATGGAGGCGGGCGTGGTATCCACGAATTGAACTGGATTGATTTCCCATCCGTAGAGCAGGCCGAGGCCAATGCCAAGGATGATTGCAATAATGGAGTAAAGCCAACGGGGCATGGGATTATTTTGCCATAGGTCGCGAGCAATGGGTAGGGGCGAGTCCGCAAATATAAATATCCGGACAGGGGACCGGCGGCACCCAAAGACACTTCCTTACCGTTGCTATCTTTCGATCCTGGCGGGGTTCGAAAGGCTCTGCCGCGCCGGGCCTGCCCGGACGAGCCGGAGGATACCCGATGAAGCGTATGCTGTCAAACAAGTGGTAGCAAATGGGGTTGTTCCAAGCTTGGATGGTCGTTATTTTCTCGTGATATAATCTCGTCCATTGTAAGGAAAACATCGGATTCTTCGGACGGAGGCTGTATATGGAAATTAGCACCAAGGAATTCAAACGTTGTCATATGGTTCAAGTCCAGGGACGGGTGGATAGCGCAACGGCGCCTCAATTTAGCAAGGCATTGGATGACATTTTGTCAAAAGATGTTTATAAGATTGTGGTGGATATGGGCCGCTTGGAATACATGTCCAGCGCCGGGTTCCGCGCCTTGTTGACAGCCCAACGCTCCTGCAAACGCTATAATCGCGGTGAACTTGTTTTGGCGTCCGTGCCTGAGGTTATTCACGAAGCGTTGGAATTGGCTGGCTTTACGGAATTGTTCAAAACATTCGATGATCCGCTCGAGGCTGTGGGTAGTTTGTAGGAGCGCGGGAAAAATCGATTGAACGGAGGCCGCTTCAAGCCTGTCCTGCCGTCTCGCACCGTTCGCGCCGCCGCACGCGGCACGAACGGTGAGCGCAGTCGAAGGGTCAAGCAGTGAGGCGGCTTTTGATTGCCTGATGCAGACCTTAACTTTTCCCGCTTCCTTTACGATTCTGGATGATATCCGTACATTTGTAGGCGATCAGGCGCGGGAGGCCGGATTCAATGCGAAGGATATTTATTCCATTCAGTTGGCAACGGATGAAGCGGCCTCGAATGTGATCGAGCATGCGTATGAAGAAAAACCGGATGGAAAGTTCGAAGTCGGTTGCGAGTTCCGCGGGGACCGCTTGATTGTTACGGTGTTGGATCATGGTCTGCCTTTTGATCCTTCCAAAGTGGAAGAGCCGGATTTGAAAGCAGATTTATTGGATCGCAAGATCGGGGGATTGGGAATCTACCTGATGCGCAAATTGATGGATGAAGTTCGATACGAAACCGTTCCGGCCGGGAATCTCCTCACGCTGGTCAAACGAAAAGGATAGCGATGACCCAAGCCGCTCGTTTCCCCGATACGTTTGATTGGCGCGAGATCGCCAGCTTGGGGGAACAATTGGTCAGCACAAATTCGCTGATCGCACAGCGCGACCGGATCGTTTCGATGACGGGCCGACTCATTAGGGGGAAAGTGGATGTCTGGCTGCATGAAAACTTGTTTCGCCTGCCGGATTGGAACGCCGAGCGTTTGTTCCCGCTTCAACCTGCGCTGGAGGGAATGCGCAGCGCCATCAAGCGGCACAAAACCGACTTACGAAGTGCAAACAAGAAAGCCAATACAAAGAAGGCCGTGGTCGCGGTTTCGATTGAAGACCAGGGATTCGTGCTGGGCGCGCTGCAAGTCACACGTTCGCACGGCCCGAATTTCTCGAAGGAAGAAGTCGAGCTGATCGAAACGTTGGCGAGCATCGTGGCCATCGGCTTATATGCTTCGCATCGTGTCGAGGTCGAGCGTTTTCGGCTTGGACAATTGAACCTGGTTCGGCAGGTCAGTGCACAAATTGCGAACGTTCTCAATGTGGACGAGCTGGCACGTCGCGTGACCGAGCTGATCCAACAGACGTTCAATTATTATTACGTGGGTATCTTTACCGTCCGTTATGGGGCAAAAGGTTTGCGATTCCGTTCCAGTGCCTCTGCACCGCACAGGGGAAAAAAGAAAATGCCGATTGCGCTCGATGTGCAGTTGGGCGAAGGAATGATCGGCGAGGTGGCGCAGTCGGGTCAACGCATTGTAGCCGCCGACGTTCGGACGGACGACCATTTCCGATTTATCGAACGCCTCCCCGAAACGCGTTCGGAAGCGGTAATCCCGCTCAAGATCGAAGACCGCATCCTTGGCGTTCTGGATATCCAATCGAATCATCTCAATGCCTTTCATCCCAATGACTTGCTCCTGCTCGAAGCCCTGGCGGATAACATTGCACGCGCCGTGGAAAGTGCGCGCCTGTATGGCAGTATCCGGCGGCGTGCTGAGCAATTGGCGCTGATTGCGGAAGTCAGCCGGAGTGTTACGTTGACGCTCGATTTGCGCCAGTTGATGAATGATATGGTCAACCTGATTCATGATAAGTTCGGTTTCCCCTATGTTCATTTGTTTACTGTCCATCCCAACCGGCGGTTGATCGAATATGAAGCGGGCAGCGGAAAACGGAACGAGGCCCTCGAAGAATATTCGATTCCGCTCGATGAACCGGAAGGCATTATTCCGTGGGTGGCGCGCCAGGGGCAGACGGTTCTCGCCAACGATGTCGCCACCGATGTACGCTATCGTTCGTCACCGATCCCGCCGAAGAATACGCGCTCCGAGTTATGTGTACCATTGTTGTTCAACGAAAAGGTCATTGGTTTGCTGGATATCCAGTCGGATCGCGTGAACGCCTTTAGCGAAGATGACCAAGTCATGTTCGAGGCTGTTGCCGGGACAATTGCTGCCTCCATCCGTAATGCGGACCTCTATCGCTCTGAGCGATGGCGGCGGCAAGTGGCTGACAGCTTGCGAGAAGTGGCGGGCTTGTTATCGTCGAATGCGAACGTGGATCACGTGCTCGATTCGATCCTGACCGAGATCGAGCGCAATCTGCCTGTGGACGTTTCCACAATTTGGCTATTCAACGACGGAGAGCTTTCACTTGCGGCAGTTCATGGCGGCGACCCGCGAGCCATCGAGCAAGCGCGCCTTGCCAACGCGGAAGGTTTGATTGTGCTTACCAAAGCCATGCTGTCCGACAGCCCCATCATCCGTAGGCCTTCCGATTCCATATGGCCCTCCGGTCAGGCTGCCGGGTTTCGAAGCGACTATTCATCCCTGTCTGCCCCGATGCATATTGGCGACCAGGCAGTTGGCGTCATCTCCCTCGCACATCATGCACGTGGACGTTACGGTCATGAAGCGCAAGCCATGGTGACCACTTTCGCAGGTTATGCGGCAGTGGCCATTGAGAACGCGCGCTTGTATGACTCGGCGCAGGAACAAGCCTATGCCTCGGCAGCGTTATTGCAAGTCGCTCAGGCTGTGGTCAGTTTGAACGAGTTGGATGAAATCCTCGGAACGATTGTGCGCATTATGCCAATCCTGGTTGGCGTGGAACGCGTGGCGTTATATCTTTGGGATGACGAACGCCAGGTTTTTCAGGCAAGTCATGGGTATGGCTTTGAGGAAGAAGCGCAGAAGGTTCTAACAGACAATGATTTTGGCGCCGGGACGTTTCCCCTGCTGGACGCGGCGCGAAATTCCAACAGTCTTTTGTGGTGCCCCTTGAAGCACGACGATGTCCCGGAAAAGTGGGATAGCCTGAAAGAATTTTGGCAGCGCGAGGAGGGGATGTTGCAGGGCGTTGATTCGCTCCTTTATGCCGTTCCGCTGTCGGTCAAGACGGATGCGTTTGGCGTTCTATTGCTGCAGGAAGCGCCGGGCGGCCGCCGTTTCCGTGCGCGTCGTTTGGAAATCATCAATGGCATTGCCCAGCAAGCCGCGTTGGCAATTCAAAATGACCGCCTTGAAAAAGAAATGGTGGTGCGCGAACGTCTCGAGACCGAGGTTCAATTGGCGCGGCAAATCCAACAGACGTTCATTCCCGATTCATTGCCCCAGCATTCTGATTGGGAATTGGCCGCGCGCTGGAAGACGGCGCGTCAGGTGGGCGGCGATTTTTATGATGCGATGGAATTGCCGAATCATAAACTCGGTCTTTTCATCGCAGATGTTGCCGATAAAGGCGTGCCCGCCGCGCTCTTCATGGCGCTCACGCGCACCCTTGTGCGGGCTGCCGTTATCGAAACTTCTTCGCCAGCCGAGGCGCTTCAGCGCGTCAATGAACTGCTGATTCCCGATACTAAACAGGGCATGTTCGTGACTGCCGTTTATGCTGTGTTGGATCAAAGTACGGGGGAATTGACGTATGCCAATGCCGGACATAACCCGCCATTATGGGTGAAGTGTGGGGGAGAGATCGAACGTTTGACGCGCACGGGTGTTGCGCTGGGCGTGATCGAAGCGCAGACGATTTCACAGCAAACGATCCATTTATCTTCAGGCGAGAGCGTCCTGTTTTACACCGATGGCTTGACGGAAGAGTTTTCACCGGCTGGTGAGATTTTCGGCGAGCAGCGCCTGATCGATGCGCTTCGGTCTTCATCATCTTCTTCTGTTGGTACAATGCTGGACACCATCGAAGCGGACCTGAACGCCTTTGTCGAGTCCGCTCCGCTGGGAGACGATTTGACCATGCTGGCTGTGCGCCGCAAGTAACAGTTGTGGATTTTACAAATTTTTTACATCCGTGCCATACTGTGGTTACTCCCTTAATCTACAATCGCAATCATAAATCAGAACAAAGGAGATTCGAATATTATGATTGCAACATGGTTCAAGAAAAGTTTGATTGTGGCAGTGATTACAGCGATGGGTTTGAGCGCCTTACCGTTGGCCAGCGTATATGCCCAGTCGCCGACACCGGTCACGCCGACCACGACTCCGTCGTCAACGGATCGTCTGCAAAATGCGTGGTCGAGACAGCAAAAGATTTATGCTCGGATAGGGACAATGCTTGGCCGCGTAAACGGTACGATTTCAAAAATTCAGACCAGGCTCGATGATTTGCAAGCCAAAGGCAAGGATGTATCTTCGATTCAAACTGCGTTGGATGCTTTTTCCACAGCAATCAAGAATGTACAACCGATTTATACAGCAATGCAAGCCATCGTCCAGACGCACGCTGGCTTTGATGCTTCGGGCAATGTCACCGACCCGGTGCAGGCGCGCCAAACAGTGCAGAGCATGCGCACCGAATTTCAGCAGTTACGCCAGGTTGGATTGCGGGATGCCCGTCAGGCGCTGCGTCAAGCGATCCAGGCATTTCGCCAGGCCAATTCATCATCCCCCACACCGACTCCATCTTCCGCTTTGAGCGGCGTGATTGGATAATTCACTCACCTTACGCAGTGATGGCACCAGACGGGTGAAGTGATCCGCACAAACGGGCAAATTTATGCGTAACATCGGTAATTAATATGAACCAACGGAGACACGGCATTTTGCCGTGTTCTCCGCGCCTCGCTATTGCTTGTCTTGCCTCTCGGTTGTATACTCTTTGGAACACTTCAAGTTGATAAATTTTTTAATCGGAGGCCGAATGTTTACAACGGAAGGCAAGAAAATTATTTTCACCGATAACGCGCCGAAGGCCATTGGCCCCTATTCGCAGGCCATACGCACTGAGACGATGGTGTTTACTGCAGGACAAGCTGGGATCGATCCGGCGACAGGCGAGTTGGTCACAGGCGGCATCGAGGCCGAGACACGCCAGGTATTGACCAATATCAAGCACGTGCTGGAGGCTTCTGACTCGGACTTGAATTACGTGGTCAAGACCACGGTCTTTCTTAAAGATATGAATGATTTTCCCAAGATGAATGCTATCTACGCTGAGTTCTTCCAGAAGGACCCTCCGGCGCGCAGCACGGTCGCAGTTGCGGGTTTGCCAAAGGGTGCGCTGGTCGAGATCGAGACCATTGCCCTGCTAAAAATTCCGCGCGGTGATTGAGTGTCTGGTGAAAATGTCCTGCTGGTGGACGATGAGCCGTCCATTTTGCAATTGGGGCGTATGTATCTCGAGCGCGAAGGTTTTCGCGTCTATGATGCCAGTGATGGAGAAGAAGCGTTGGGAGCGATTACCCAAATTCAGCCTGCATTGGTCGTGTTGGATGTCATGCTTCCCAAGCTGGACGGTTTCGAAGTCTGCCGCCGCCTTCGTGCCGAAAATAGCTGTGTTGCCATTCTGATGCTAACGGCGCGCGATGAAGATACGGATAAGATTGTCGGCCTCGAGCTTGGGGCGGATGATTACCTGACCAAGCCTTTCAATCCTCGTGAATTGGTAGCACGCGTCAAAGCCATTCTGCGGCGCAGCGAACGCAAACCGTCCGCTGACGATAAACCCGTCAAACTTGGTGAGCTTGTGATCGATCCGAATCGGCGTGAGGCGCGCGTCGCTTCCCGACTTTTGGATTTGCGTACGCAGGAATTCGACTTACTCCTTACCCTGGCGGGCCAGCCCGGACGCGTATTTACGCGTGAGCAATTGCTTCAAATGGCCTGGGGTTTTGATTTCTACGGGCAGACGCGTACGGTGGATGTGCACGTGGCGCACTTGCGCAAGAAGCTCGAAGGCAGCGCAGTCAAAATCGAAACAGTCACGGGCGTTGGATATAAGTTGGCAGTCTGATGCCATGGATGGAATGCCTGCCGTGTAGAAAATGTTCTCATCTCTTCGAACGCGCCTTTGGCTGAGTTATGCCTTTCTCATTGCGATCGCTCTGGGGGTGGTGGCGTTTGTTCTAATTCTCTTCCTGTTGCGAAACCCGGTTTTATATCGCCAGACTTTTGTGCAGCTGCGCGCGGCGGACAGCCTCATTGCCAATCATCCGAATAGCGATGTGAGCTTTATCGCCCAAGCTTTGGATGTGCGTGTCCTGACCTTCGATTCAAATGGCTTGGAAGTTTCGGATACCGCTCCGACTTCTTCTCTGATCTCGCTGCCCTCCCGTTTGCTTTTGTCGCGCGTTACTCAGACGGTTCGGGACCACGCCGGGAAATCCTGGCTGTATACGCTGCGAAAGCTTCCCAATGGCGGTTGGCGGATGGTCGCCGCGCCGCGGCCCAAGGTTCCAGTGCTGGCGCTTTTAACGGATGAACTGCTCACACCAATGGTAGAGGGCGGCATCATCGCATTGTTGGTTTCGTTGATTCTGGCTTTTTTGATTGCGCGTTGGATCGCGGATCCGCTGCAAAAACTGATTTTGACAGCACGGGCTTTCCCTGAGGGCGAGGCCATGCCCGTTAGTGTGCGCGGCCCGCACGAAGTCCAGGAATTGACGCGGGTGTTCAACTCGATGATGAAGCGGGTAAACGCCAGTCAGAAATCCCAACGCGATTTTGTTGCGAATGTTTCTCATGAGCTCAAGACGCCTTTGACCTCCATTCAAGGTTTTGCGCAGGCTCTCATGGATGGCACGGTGGATACTCCCGATGCTCAAAAGCAGGCGGCGGAGGTGATCTACAACGAAGCCGGGCGGATGCATCGCATGGCGCTCGATCTGCTGGACCTAGCGCGCTTGGACGCCGGCATTCTCAACTTGCAAATGTCGCCTGTGGATATAAACGCCTTGCTGAACGGCATCCTCGAGAAGTTTTCGCCGATGGCTTTGAAAGCGGGCGTCAGCTTGAATGCCCAATTGGCAAATGATCTTCCCTCCATATTGGGCGATGGAGATCGGCTCGCGCAAGTGTTCACCAATTTGGTGGATAACGCGCTCAAGTTTACGTCCCAGGGCGGAAGTATTACGCTGCGGGCCGTTCGCGACCGGGATGAGATTCAGGTGGCCGTGGACGATACCGGCAAGGGCATTCCAAAGGAGGATGTACCGCGTATCTTTGACCGCTTCTATCAGACCGATTCGGCGCGGGCGGGTGGGGAACACCACGGCGCGGGACTTGGGCTGGCTATTGTGCATGAAATCGTGGCGGCGCACGGTGGTAGAATTAGCGTTCGCAGTGCCCTAGGCCGGGGGACGGCCTTTATTGTTCACCTGCCGCTGAAGAATCGGACACCCAACTAACATTACAGCGCAAGGTCAGGCTCAAGTGGCGCTCTTGCATGGCGCCACCGCTATCTCAGCGGCGTCCAGGTTTTGCCGAGGACGGTGCAGCGAGCAACTTTGCGCTGTAATACTAATTTGTTTTGGAATCAGAATAAGAGTAAAAAAATAACGCAAGTTGACTATGCTGCCTTTCGTTTCTATTATCGTCCCATGTTACAATGAGCAGGCCACCATCCTGCAATTATTGGATGCAGTTTTGGTGCAGACCTATCCGCGTTCCAAAATGGAAATCATTATTGCAGACGCTTTTTCGCGGGATCAAACCCGCCAGCGAATCCAACTATTCACGAACGATCACCCCGATTTTCCGCTTCGTATCCTCGACATTGAGCGACGTACCATACCCGCAGCTTTGAATTCGGCTATTAAACAGGCGCGCGGCGAGATTATTGTCCGCCTTGACGCGCATTCGCGCCCCAATTCTGAGTATGTAGAGAAATGCGTCCAAGACTTGGAAGCCGGGAAAGGCACGAATGTAGGCGGTGTTTGGGAGATTCAGCCCGGAGCAGAAAGCTGGATTGCCGAATCCATCGCGGCCGCGGCGGCCCATCCGCTGGGCGTGGGGGACGCGATGTATCGCTTGAATCCGAAAGCCGGTGCAGTGGATACAGTGCCGTTCGGCGCGTTCCGACGCGATCTGATAGATCGAATTGGCGGCTTCGACGAAACCTTGTTGACCAATGAGGATTACGAATTCAATACGCGTGTGCGCCAGTCAGGCGGAGTCGTCTGGCTCGATCCGCAAATTCGTTCAGTATACTTTGCGCGCGCATCGCTGCGTGAGCTGGCGCGTCAATACGCGCGTTATGGTTTCTGGAAATGGAGAATGCTCAAGCGTTATGCCAACACAATCCGCTGGCGGCAGGCGCTCCCACCGCTGTTCGTGGCGAGTTTGATCGTTCTGGGGATCTTGTCCATCGGTTATTCAATTGCACGTTGGCTTTTGAGTTTGGAGATCGTGCTTTATTTTCTAGCCTTGCTTGCCGCGGCGATCAAGATTGCATTTCGGAAGCATAAGCCATTTCTTGTCTTCGGCCTGCCGCTTTCCATTTCGGCGATGCATCTTTCATGGGGTGGGGGATTTTTGCTCAGTCTCATTTCATCGCCTGTGATCCGACGTCATGACTGATACCACTCCTCGTCCCAGATTTCGTTTGCGTCTCAGTGAGCACCATATCCTGCTCATCCTCGGCGACCTGGTGGCTTCTATTGCCTCCGATTTTGGGGCCATCTATATTTGGCGATATTACCTATATTACAAACTAATCTCGGAAAACCCGCATCTCCGCTTTGACCGCGCCTGGGAGTTGGTGACGCTCAGCGTGAAAATCCCGCTATGGTTTTACATCCTCCCGCTTGGTTGGCTGTTGTTGATGGTGGAGTTATACGATCACCATGTCGCGGCGAATTGGCGTAGAACGTTGCACGGCATCGAGATCGCCGCATTTGTCGGAATCGTATTCTATTCGCTGGTCTTCATCATTGCTGAGGATCCCAATGCCTTGCCGCGTATCGGCGTGGGTGCGTTTCTGGTCCTTGCTGCGCTCTTGACGTTGGGCTGGCGCGCGTTCTATATTCGACTCTACACAGCGCCAGGCTTGATGCGTCGTGTTTTGGTGATCGGGGCCGGCAAGGCCGGGCTGGCTTTGGCACAAACGTTCAATAAGTTGAAACCCCCGCCTTTTAACTTGATTGGATTTGTCGACGACGATCCTTATAAATCCAGTCATACCTTTGAAGGTTTTCCGATATTTTCTTCGAGCCGGCATCTTTTGCAAATTATCGAAGCGTATAATATTTCCGATCTTGTCATTGCCATCACTGGCGAAATTCATGGCTCGACCTTCCAGGCCATCCTCGATGCACAGGAACGCGGCGTGGAAGAGACTCGCATGCCTGTCCTATATGAGGAAATAGCCGGGCGTGTTCCCGTTCACCATCTGGAATCGGATTGGATGATTCGCTCGTTCACGGATGAACTGCGCGTCAGCAGTTTCTACGAGATGATCAAGCGTTCGATGGATATCCTTGGCGGGATTATTGGATTGTTGATATTTGGAATTAGTTTTCCCTTTATCCTGATTGCTACCTGGATCGATACCGGCTTTCCGATTTTTTATGCACAGACGCGGCTGGGACAGGGCGGCCGCGTTTTCAAAATTGTCAAATATCGCTCCATGTATCAGGGGGCGGAAGCGGCTGGCGAGGCAAAACTTGCCACGGAGAATGATCCACGTGTGACGCGCGTGGGAAGTTTTTTGCGCAAGATGCGCCTGGATGAATTGCCGCAATTTTGGAATATCCTGAATGGCGAGATGAGTTTGGTCGGTCCGCGTGCGGAACGCCCGGAGCTGGTGGCCGAATTTCAAAAACAGATACCATTTTACCGGGCACGCTTGCTGGTCAAGCCGGGGCTTACCGGCTGGGCACAGATCAATTACGGCTACGTGGCAAATGTCACAGAAACTGTCGTCAAATTGGAATACGACCTTTACTATATCAAGCACCGTTCCTTGATGATGGATATCATCATTATCCTGCGAACGGTTGGAACGGTGTTGAGTCGAAAGGGCAGGTAGCGTGAAGCGATATCTTGTAACCGGCGGGGCCGGGTTCATTGGATCGCATATCGTCCGCGCCTTGTTGGAGCAGGGGAATGCTGTGCGGGTGTTGGATAACTTTTCCAGCGGCAAGCGCGAAAACCTGGAAGGGTTGACCAACTCGAAAAACGGAAGCCGCCTCGAAGTTGTGGAGGGAGACGTGCGGGATGAGTCAGTTGTCGCCGACGCGATGCGCAATGTCGAAATCATCTTCCACGAGGCCGCATTTGTCTCCGTTCCTGAATCAATGGAAAAGCCGCGCACTTGTTTCGATATCAATGTCACCGGCACTTCGGTCTTGTTCGAAGCGGCGCGTAAAGTTGGCGTGCGCCGCGCCGTGGTTGCCTCGAGCGCCGCGGTCTATGGCGACTCGGACGCGCTGCCGTTGAAGGAAGAGACGCCGTTGAGACCGCTTTCCCCGTATGCGGTTTCGAAGCGCGTGGATGAACTATATGCCCAACTTTATACCGCCTCATTTGGATTGGAAGTCGCGGCGCTGCGATATTTCAACGTGTATGGCCCGCGTCAGCGCCCGGACTCGATGTATGCCGCGGCGGTGCCGATCTTTATCCGCCGCCTGCGCGATGGCAAACCGGTAACCGTCTTCGGCGATGGCGGCCAGACGCGTGATCTGATTTTTGTCGGCGACGTGGTGCGCGCCAATTTGATTGCTTCGGAACACCCATCTGCAGCTGGAAAGATTTTCAATGTTTGTACGGGCGAAAGCACGCGCATTCTCGATTTGTTGGATGTGCTGTACAAACTTTTTCCGTCCTCGCCGAAACATACGTTTGCGCCGCCGCGTGCCGGTGACATCTATAAATCGTTGGGAAGCCCCGCGTACGCCGAACAAACCATCGGCTTCAAAGCACAGACTTCACTGGCCGATGGCCTGAAAGAAGCGGTCCATTGGATGCAATAAAACTGCGACCGCATTTTCGCAATCGCTATGTTTTGATCGGCGATCTGATTCTCATCATCGTCTCGGTGATGGGAAGTTTTGCGCTGCGGCTCGATGTGGCACAATTGCCATTTTATTTTCCGGCGATGCTCATGATGTGCGGCGTGGCGTTGTTGATCAAAACGCCGACGTATTTCTTCTTTGGCCTGTATCGCCGCATTTGGATCTATGCCAGCACGCACGAACTGCGGCTCATCACGGCTGCTGTGACCACCGCTTCGGTGCTGACCTCCGGCGTGATGTTGTTGCTGCTTTCGACGCGCGTTGTCTTCCCCGGAATGCCGCGCTCGGCGTTGGGCATTGACTGGCTTCTTTCCCTGGTGTTGATTGGCGGTTCGCGTTTTGCGCTGCGCATTTTGGCGGAGCAATCCGCGGCGCCGCGCAACAACAAAACGAAGCGTGCTCTGATTATCGGCGCAGGCGACGCAGGCGCGTTGGTGGCGCGTGAGCTTCAAAAGTCATCCCTGCTCAATTTGAATCCGATCGGTTTTCTGGATGACGATCGCGTCAAACAACGCCAGGAAATTTATGGCGTGCCGGTCATTGGTCTGGTCAGTGATATTGTGGATGTGCTCGATAACCAGCATGTGGATGAAGTCATCTTCGCAATTCCATCCGCGCATGGACGTGTGGTGCGTCTCGTCAACGATGCCTGCCGGGTCAAAGGCATTCCGTCGCGGACCATGCCGGGCATCTATGAGTTGATCGGCGGCAGAGTCAGCGTCAGCCGCTTGCGCGACGTGGACATCACCGACCTGCTGCGCCGCGAGCCGCGCCGCATTCACGAAGAAATGATCGGCGATGTGCTGAGTGGAAAGTGCGTGCTCGTTACCGGCGCGGGCGGATCGATTGGGCGCGAGTTATCGCGTCAGATCGCGCGTTGGAGTCCGAGCGAGTTGATTCTGCTCGGCCACGGGGAGAACAGCATTTTTGAAACACTACTTGAACTGAAAGAAGATTATCCTTCGCTTGCGCTTAAGCCGGTCATTGCGGACGTAAAAGATTTCGAGCGTCTGCGTTCCGTGTTCAAAGATGTCCAAGTGATATTCCATGCTGCCGCACATAAGCACGTGCCGTTGATGCAGGCCAATGTGGAAGAAGCGATTCTCAACAATGTTGTGGGCACGCGCAATGTTGTCGAAGCGGCAATTGAGAATCAAGTCGAACGCCTGGTATTGATCTCGACCGATAAGGCGGTCAATCCTGCCAATGTGTACGGCGCCACCAAACGTCTCGCTGAAATGATCGTGCTCGATGCGGCGCATCGCACGCAGCGTGCCTTTTCGGTGGTGCGCTTTGGAAACGTGCTCGGTTCGCGCGGCAGTGTCATCCCGATCTTCAAACGGCAAATCGCAAACGGGGGGCCGGTGCAGGTTACGCATCCCGATATGGAACGCTATTTCATGACCATCCCGGAAGCCGTACATCTCGTCTTGCAGGCCGCCTCGATGGGACGCGGCGGCGAAGCGTTCCTGCTCGATATGGGCGAACAGATTCGCATCCTCGACCTCGCCGAAGATTTGATCCGCTTATCGGGACTTGAGCCGGGCCGCGATATCGAGATCGAATTCACCGGCATTCGTCCCGGCGAGAAACTGCGCGAGGAACTTTGGGAGCCGCAGAAGATCTACGATAAGACCGCGCATCCCGATATCTTTTGCTCGGAACATGAAGATGTGATGCCGAGCGACCAATTGCAGACGATCATTCAGCGCCTCCTTTCTTTGACCCAAGCTGGACACGCGGACGAAATCATTTCCCTGCTCGATGAAGTTGTCCCCGGCGCGAATATCCGCGAGACGCCTTCGCCGGAAATTACTTCCATTGTTTAAAAGTTTACAAGTTGGAAGGTTGGAAAGTTAACTTGTAAACCTTTCAACTTGCCAACTCGCTAACGTTGCCTATGCCACAAGTTTCTCTTTCTGATTGGAATAAATTTTTACAGAATCATCCGGATACCCATTTGCTTCAAACTGGCGAGTGGGGCGAATTGAAGTCTGCTTTTGGATGGGAAGCGATTCGTGTTGTCAATGGTGATTTCGGCGCGCAGATTCTTTTCCGCAAATTGCCATTGGGATTCGCGATTGCTTATATTCCAAAATTAGCTTTCAGCGTTCAGCAGTCAGCAATCAGCGAAGAATTTTGGAAAGAAGTGGATTTGATTTGCAAGAAGCACCACGCTATCTTCTTGAAGATCGAACCGGATGGTTGGGAGTCCGACGACGCCAGTCGTCGCGTTCCGAAGTCTGGAGACTTCGGACTCCGATTGTCTCCCAACAACATCCAACCTCCTCGCACCATTATTGTTGACATTCGCGGCCGCGAAGATGAAATCTTGGCGCGCATTAAACAGAAATGTCGCTACAACATTCGCCTCGCTGAAAAGAAAGGCGTGACCGTTCATGCTTGGAATGACATAGCTGCTTTTCATAAGATGATGCTGGTTACAGGCGGACGTGATAACTTTGGCGTACATTCACTTGAATATTATCGCCGCGCGTATGAGTTATTTCATCCAACCGGAATGTGCGAATTGCTCGTCGCTGAGTTTGAAAACAAGCCGCTGGCCGCGTTGATGGTCTTTGCTCGCGGAAAGCGCGCTTGGTATGTCTACGGCGCATCGAATGATGAAGAACGTAATCGTATGCCGACTTATCTTCTGCAATGGGAAGCGATGCGTTGGTCGAAGGCGCGCGGCTGTGAAGAATACGATCTATGGGGTGTGCCGGATGAAGATGAATCAACACTCGAAGCGCAATTCGAGAAGCGACATGATGGCTTATGGGGAGTCTATCGTTTCAAGCGCGGCTTCGGCGGCGAATTGAAGCGCGCCGCGCAGGCGATGGATAAAGTTT
>JBJKOR010000552.1:0-1798 GCA_046707185.1 Anaerolineales bacterium
CGCGCTCGATCTCGTAATCGTAATATTCCAGCGTATCCACAGCGCGCTCGCGTCCATCTTTGATGTCGCGTCCTTTTGGAAAGCCGAAATACAAACCGCCGGTGAGTTCACGCAGGACGATGATGTCAACGCCTTTGAGCTTCTCCGGCTTGAGTGGCGATGAATCAATCAGCGCCGGATGAACCTTCACCGGACGCAGATTCGCAAACACACCGAGTCCTTTCCTCAAAGCAAGCAAGCCGCGCTCGGGACGATCTTTTGCAGACGGATCATCCCACTTCGGCCCGCCGACCGCGCCGAGCAAAACCGCGTCCGCTGATTTGCAATCAGCCAGCGTCTCATCGGTCAGCGACGAGCCGAATTTATCAATCGAACAGCCGCCCATCAGCCGTTCAGTGAACGTGAAAGAATGTTTATATTTTCCAGCAATGGCTTCGAGCACGCGCACCGCTTCACCGACCACTTCGGGGCCGATGCCATCGCCGGGGAGGAGAGTAATGTTGAAGTTCAAGAAAGACTCCTTGTTATGTCGTTGCGAGGAGGGCGTTCTTCCCGACGAAGCAATCTCCAATTAACATGAGATTGCTTCGCTCTGCTCGCAATGACATGCGTCATTAATGCGCCACCATCAGGCCGTACTCCATCGAATCCGAAAGCGCGCGCCACGAGGCTTCGATGATGTTCGTGCCCGCACCAACCGTGCTCCAACGCGAATTGCTATTGCGCGTGTCGATCAGGACGCGCGTGGTGGCTTCCGTGCCATGGTCCGAATCCAGGATACGGACTTTGTAATCGGACAAATTGAATTTTGCGATCTGCGGATAATAGCCAACGAGTGCCTTTCGCAATGCCAGATCGAGTGCATTGACCGGGCCATTGCCTTCCGCCGCGGTATGCAGGTTTTCACCCTGCACGCGCACTTTGACCATGGCTTCGGCAAACACGCCGCGTCCCTGACGATGCTCGACGTTCACAAAGAAATCGATGAGATCGAATGGCGGCTTGTAACCATATTCCTGCCGCTTCAACATCATCGTCACGGAGGCTTCCGCCGCTTCGAATGAAAAGCCGCGCGCTTCCAATTCCTTGATCTCAGTCAATACGGGCAGGACTTCTTCGCCCTCCACCTCCACACCATTTTCTTCCGCCTTGCTCAATAAATTGCCGCGGCCCGATAAATCCGATACGACCACACGCATCTTGTTGCCGACGGAAGCCGGGTCCACATGCTGATAACTTTTCGCGCTTCGACGCATCGCCGCCACGTGCACACCGCCTTTATGTGCGAACGCCGATTTTCCAACAAATGGCAAATGTTCATCGGATGTGATATTGGCGACTTCCGCCACGAAATGCGAAAGCTCATATAGCTGTGAGACTTTTCCTTTCGGCAGGCACTGATAACCCATCTTGAGTTCAAGATCAGCCATGATCGAAATCAGGTTGGCGTTGCCGCAGCGTTCGCCGACTCCGTTGATTGTCCCCTGAACTTGCATCGCACCTTCACGCACCGCGGTCAACGAGTTGACAACAGCACATTCGGAGTCGTTGTGAGCGTGGATTCCGAACGGGACGGTCAACGACGGCTTGAGGTCGGAAATGATGCGCTGCAAGTCCCAGGGCAGAGTCCCGCCATTGGTGTCGCAGAGAACCACCATCTCTGCACCGCCGCGCATCGCGGCGTTCAACGTTTCGAGCGCATACGATGAATCGGCTTTGTAGCCGTCGAAGAAATGTTCCTCTTCATAGATCAGGCGCTTGCCGTTGGCCTTGAGATACGCCACCGATTGCTCGATGA
>JBJKOR010000553.1:0-8920 GCA_046707185.1 Anaerolineales bacterium
CACGGACCCAACGATGCGATTGCACGCGGTATCGGTATGGTACACCAACACTTCATGCTCATCCCGGTTATGACCGTGACTGAGAACGTGATGTTGGGCGTGGAACCGACCCGCAACGGAATCATTCTTGACAAATCCAAAGTCTCGGCGCGCATCCGCGAAATTTCAGAACAATATAATCTTGAAGTAGATCCCGATTCCTATATCGAGGATTTGCCGGTGGGCATTCAGCAACGCGTCGAGATCATCAAAGTTCTATATCGTGAGGCGGATATCCTCGTCCTGGATGAACCGACGGCGGTGTTGACTCCGCAGGAAGTCGAAAGTTTGTTCAAGATCCTGCAAACGCTGATCACGAAAGGCAAATCCATCATCTTTATTACGCACAAGCTAAAAGAAGTCATGGCGATTGCAGACCGTATTACGGTTCTGCGCGCGGGGCGTACGGTGGATACCGTTTTACCGAAGGAAGTCAACCCTGAGAAACTCGCTGCCATGATGGTCGGACGCGAGGTAAATCTGGTGGTCCAGAAGAATCCGCCTCAGCCCAAGGAGGTCGCGCTCGAAGTCAAAGACCTGCTTGTGCGCGATGAGAGAAAGAACCTGACCGTCAATGGCATTTCATTCGATGTGCACAAGGGTGAGGTTTTGGGAATCGCGGGAGTTCAGGGCAACGGCCAAACAGAATTAGTGTATGCATTGACCGGCCTTTTGCCGTTCGAGAGCGGGGAAATCCGTTTGTTGGGAGAAGTGTTGCATCAGGCAACTCCGCGCCAAATCATGGAACGAGGCGTGGCACACGTCCCAGAGGATCGTCAAAAGCACGGATTGATCATGAACTTCCCCATTTACGACAATTTTGTTCTATGCGATTATTACCTGCCTCCTTTCGCCAAAGGCATGGCGTTGCAACAGAGTGTGATCGTTAGTCACGGCGATGAGCTCATCAAACAATTTGATGTGCGCACGCCCAGCGGGAAAGTTGCCGCGTCCACGCTATCGGGCGGCAACCAGCAAAAAGTGATCGTGGCGCGCGAGTTCTCGAGGTCCATCCAACTGTTGGTTGCATCCCAGCCCACGCGCGGGCTGGATGTCGGTTCGATTGAATACATCCATAAACGCATCATCGAAAAACGGGATGCGGGTACGGCTGTTCTTTTGGTTTCATCCGAACTGGATGAAATCATGGCGCTCTCGGATCGCATTGCCGTAATGTATCGCGGCGAGATCATGGAAATTGTGGATGCAAGCAAAGCCAGCAAGGAATATATCGGACTATTGATGGCAGGCATCCATCCATCCGAGGCACAGAAGGCCGCGGCAGAGGCTCAGAGAGCCAACGAAGTGGAGAGCGTTTTTTAGGAGACTTCCTACTAATGGATACCAATCTCAAAAGAACGGATCGGAAAGAACGCCAGCACTCCTCGGCTTGGATAGCCAGTTTGCTTTTGCCTATATTGGCTGTGTTCACCGGATTATTGGCTGGTGCTGTCATCATTGCCATTACAAATGTGAATGTGTTGAGTGCCTGGGAACACTTCTTCCAAGCTCCTTTAAATGCCCTTTCTGCAACGTGGAATGCGGTTGCCACAGCATACGGTGCGTTGTTTCTGGGAGCCATCGGAAATCCGAGCGAGGTGGTTTCCGCGTTCCGAACCTATTTCGCCACAGGCCATCCCGATCAGGTATATAAGGCAATTTACCCGTTTACCAACAGCCTGGTCACGGCCACGCCTTATATCTTTGCCGGGCTGGCGGTGGCCCTGGGTTTCCGCTGCGGGCTTTTCAACATCGGCGCGGAGGGTCAATTTTATATGGGCGCATTGGGCTCGGTTTACATCGGCTATAGCATCACAACTTTGCCGTGGTTCATCCACCTCCCTTTGGCGTTGCTCGGTGGAGCGTTAGCGGGCGGGATCTTTGGAGCCATTCCTGGATATCTAAAAGCCAAGTTCGGTGCGCATGAAGTCGTCACCACGATTATGATGAACTATATCGCGATCCTGTTAACCGACTGGCTGTTAAATGGTCCCATGAAGGCTAGTGGCTATCGGCCAGTGACGCCGGCGATTCAAGCCACAGCAGAATTGCCGCGTTTTTTTCCCCCTCCTTTGAGATTCAATTGGGGCTTTTTCCTCGGTTTGGCAGTTGCCGCCTTGGTTTATTGGTTCCTGTTCAAAACCACTTTTGGCTTTGAAATCCGTGCAGTGGGATCCAATCCAAACGCCGCCAAATACGCTGGCATGAGCGTTGTCCGGAATTTCGTTCTGGTCATGGCGTTGAGCGGGGCTTTGGCCGGATTGGCAGGAGCATCCGTAGTGCTGGGCCCTGATCTCTGGATTGGTCAAGGCTTTTCAGGAGGGTATGGCTTTGATTCCATCGCACTGGCGCTTTTGGGAAACAGTCATCCTGTGGGAGTTGTATTGGCGGCGCTGCTCTTTGGAATCCTGCGCAGTGGTGCGACCAGCATGCAATCACTGGCAGGCATTCCGATTGATATCATCTCTGTGATCCAGAGTCTGATCATTGTCTTTGTAGCTGCGCCGGAAGTCATCCGCTGGCTATATCGTCTGCGCTCGATTCAGGTCGAGCAGACTGTGCTTACCCGGGGCTGGGGACAATAATCCATGACTAGCGAGAATAACATGACCACTCAATCACCATCTCAAAATCGAGCTGCTTCAAATAGCCGAAGATTTATCGTCGGCGTATCGTTGCTGGCAATGGCTTTGCTGATGTTTGTGTTCTTTATTCAAAACAGCCAACCCGGCGAGACCGCAACCTTTGGGACAAATCTAACCGGACCTGACCAAGCCATTCCAATTCCCGATATTGTTCTGCCGGTTCAACCCACGCTCTATGTATTGCTCGGGATTACAGTGATACTGGGTGCCTGGATATTGTTCCGTAAAACACGATCAATGGGTTGGATGGTCAGTGTTGCAGTTTTATGTTTTGTGACATCTTTCATGATCTGGGCAACGCAGGACAAGTCGTTCAGTCTCGTAGGCATGTTGGGCACAACCTTAATCAGCGCCACCCCGATTGCGCTTGCCGCACTTTGCGGGGTCGTAAGCGAACGCGCAGCAGTAATCAACATTGCCCTTGAAGGCATCATGTTGATTGCAGCCCAAACGGCAGTGGTTTCTGCGACGTTGGCGCACAATCTTTATGTTGGCTTGGTTGTAGCGATCCTGACCGGTGCATTCGTCGCGGCCATTCATGCGGTTCTAGTGATCCGCTTCAGAGTGGATCAGATCGTCAGCGGCACTGCAATCAATATCTTCGCCACAGGTTCGACCGCTTTCATTGCCAAGTTCTACCTGGAAAAACAGATCAACCTGCTCAACAATTCCGGCACCTTCCCATCCATCCCCATACCGCTCCTCTCCAAAATTCCCATCCTTGGGCCTATCCTATTCAATAAGGACCTGATTTTCTATTTGACGCTCATCCTTGTGGTGGTCGTTCATTTTCTTATTTTCTACACACCGTGGGGACTGCGAACGCGTGCGGTTGGCGAGCATCCGAAAGCCGCAGATACGCTCGGAATCAATGTATACTTGATGCGCTATGTCAATGTGATTTTGGGCGGCATGATCGCTGGTGTGGGCGGCGCATACTTCACGATTGGTTCAGTGGGACGTTTCGATCAAAACATGACCAATGGCAAAGGATTTATCGGGTTGGCAGCCATGATCTTCGGCAACTGGAATCCAATTGGCGCATATTTGGCATCCCTGCTCTTTGGATTTTCAGATGCACTCGGGCTTAAGATGCGGCTGCTCAACACACCCATCCCATCCGATTTTCTGTCGATGGCGCCGTATATTGTCACGATCATTGTACTAACTGGCGTGATCGGTCGCGCCGCTCCTCCCGCGGCAGACGGTCAAAACTACGAAAAACAATGAC
Organism: Anaerolineales bacterium; assembly: GCA_046707185.1. GTDB lineage: Bacteria > Chloroflexota > Anaerolineae > Anaerolineales > Villigracilaceae > Fen-1038. Next base: position 3,916 of record JBJKOR010000553.1, read on the forward strand.
CCACAATTGCATCGTATCGATTCGGATGAAGAGCTGGCGCGCCCAGCTCTTTATTTTTTCGCACGCCGACAGTTCCAAGGATAATGTCGGTAGTGGATGACCGCGTTTCCAAAAATTCATTACCATGAACACGGGTGAATGCCAATTTGGATTGATTTCTTGCGGGAATTTGTTCTTCATCCGTTCTTCCACAGCGATAAGGCTGTATCCGGCATTCACTTTCAAGATAGGAATAATGGGGAATATGGCTTTTAATCCAATTGTATTAAAATTTTAGGAAATTAACCCAAGAGGAGAAGAAACAATGCGAAAAACTCAAATTATCCTGGCAATTGCAGTAATCATTGGCTTAATGCTGGCCTGCAATCTGCCATCCAGTACTTCGGGTCAGCAAAGCTCCGATGCGATTTTGACAGCGGCGGCACAAACTGTCCAGGCAGATCTTTCAGTAAATGCCACCTCTACTTTGCTTCCGGCAGATACGGCAACGCTCGCACCTGCCACCGATACGTCAACCTCGTCCCCGCTTTCGACTCTTCCACCTGCGCCCTCCATGACGCCTACATCGAGTTGCGACAATGCACAATTCGTCACAGATGTCACTTATCCGGATAACACAGTTGTAAGTGCGGGCGATACCTTCACCAAGACATGGCGCTTGAAAAACACTGGCAGTTGCTCCTGGACTCCTTCCTATGCGTTGGTATTCGTGAGCGGCAACATGATGAGCGGACCTACCGTTCAGGCGATAACCGGAAACGTCAATCCCGGACAAACCGTGGATATTTCCGTGAACCTGCAAGCGCCATCGAACAATGGCACATATCGAGGCAATTGGGCGTTGCGGAATTCGGGCGGTGTGATCTTTACCCAATTCTACGTTCAGATAAAAGTAAACGGATCAGGCGGCGGGTCTGCCACAGCAACTCCCACAGCGACTCCCACAACCGTTCCCAGTTCTACACATACGGTGACCATCACCAACATCGGCGGTGAAGGCGGCTCAGTTCGTTCCGATGGAACCGTCTTGGTTAACGTACCCAACGTCGGCGATACACAAACGAACGTCGTCTCGGAAGCATACTTCAGCTTCAATATTTCCAGCATCCCATCGACCGCCACAATCAACCAGGTGAAAGCCAATTTCTCGAATTATGATACGCTCGGGAACCCGTTTGACATCGGTGATGGGTGTGTGCGAGCCTATGTACAGAACTATGGGTCGCTTAATGCGGGTGATTTCTATTCCGGGGATCCTTTGGGAGCTGTTGCGCGTTGGTGCTCTACCTCAGACCTCAACAGCGCATCGAGCCAGCCCGATATGATCTCACAGCTTCAATCTGCACTGGGTTCATCCCGCTTCAGGCTCAGAGTCCAATTCCGCACGCCGACAACCAACAACAATAACATAACAGACATGATACGGTTCGGGGCTGTAAAGCTCATCATTACCTATACAAGCTAAGTAAGGAAAAGAGCGTAAACCTTCAAAGTGCCCGGCGGAATCCCATCGGGCACTTTGATTTCCAAAACGGGTATAATCTTAATACCATGAAAGGAAATAAATGAAGTTTAAATTTAGACTTCCCCTCACCATTACCGTTATCCTAGCTTTCACCTTAGTATCATGCGGTTCTTCTAATCAATCCGTCATTGCGACGTCGGTTGCATTGACCGTACAGGCGCAGAATACACCCACTGCTCCGGCCACTGATACGCCTCTGGCGCCCACAACCGACACACCGTCTGCGGAAACGGCCACGTTGGGTCCCACCAGCATACCTTCCACGCCAACTCCCACGCTTTTGCCGCTTGGGACACCTCTCAATTGTAGTATTGTTGCAAACTTCGTCAGCGAAGATACACCGGATGGAACCATCGAAAGTCCAGGCACAACATTTATAAAGACATGGAACGTTCAAAACAATGGCACGTGTATATGGAACACCTCCTGGAAGATTGTCTACGATAAAGGCAACATAATGGGCGGCGGATACGTCTACAATTTTCCACAAGTTGTTGCTCCAGGGCAGACTGTTCCCATCGCGATTCAATTTACGGCTCCGGCCGCCGAAGGAACATACACGGGCTACTGGCTGCTTGAGTCCCCGAATGGCACAGTCTTTGGTGTAGGCCAATATAGTGCGCCGCTTTCTGTAAGCATCAATGTAAATAGCGGAACGCCTGGCGCCAATACACCGACTGTTTATGGAATCACATCGGTTACTTATGATTACTCGACCGCTTTCGGAAAAAGCGGAAGTTGCTCGCCCAATGTCTTCCTGACTACCACCGCCACCATTTCTTCCAATGGTCCGCTGACAATCAAATATCGCTGGATGGCTAGCGATGGCGGCACAGGTAGTCTACAAACTCTCACCTTCACAGAAGCAAAGTCCAGAACGATACAGGATACCTGGCCGCTCAGGGTAGGGCACGAAATTGGACAGGTGTGGGAGGAAATCCTCATCACCTCACCAGTCCAACAAAGGTTTTCCAACACCTACGCACGATACGATCACGAATGTCAGTAAGCATAAAGAAACCGGTGCGAAGGCATCGGTTTCTTATTCGGAACTTTTCCTTAGGATAGATCGTCTCAGGTAACTGACAAGCATTCACTGATTATGGAGGATGCCATGAAAACGAAGTTTCGATTTTTGTTTGCCCTGTTTGGCCTTTTCCTGGCTGTCTTGGCATGTAACCTGCCTTCCACGGTAAACAGCACACCGCAAGCAGGGACACAGAACGCGCTCTATAGCACATCTGCCGCCCAGACGGTGAGCGCCGTTGAATTGACCTCCGCGCCGCTTCAGACTTCGACCACCGTTCCTTCGCCGACCAATACCGCCACGTTGACCCCGATCTCGACTCTGGCTCCTATAGTTCCCTGCGATTCGGCGCTATTTGTCCGTGATGTAACCATCCCCGATGGAACCACTATAGGACGCGGCACTCACTTTACCAAAATCTGGCGCCTGCAAAATAACGGCTCGTGTACATGGACGCCCTCCTATTCGGCAGTACTGGTCAACGGCAACGGACTTGACGCATCTACCATCGTCTGGCTGCCCGGCTACGTATATCCCGGCAATTACATTGATCTGGCCGTCAACATGACCGCCCCCCGTTCCGATGGTCACTATCAGGGCCTTTGGAAATTGCGGAATGCATCCGGTGCGTTATTTGGAATTGGACCGCAGTCCAATGACGCATTTTGGGTGGACATCAATGTTTCGGGACCAAGTTATACAGCTTACGATTTTGCCGTCAATTTTTGCGATGCAACCTGGCAAAATAATGACGGGAACCTGCCCTGTCCGGGCACATCCGGAAATTCCGGAGGCTATGCCCTCCTTTTGAATAACCCGATTATGGAAAGTGGGAAAACGGAGAATCAGCCCGGCTTGCTTACTGTTCCCAAAACCGCATACAACGGATTGATCCGAGGCATATATCCCGCTATCCCAATCCAGTACGGCGACCATTTCCGTGCATTGATCAATTGCCAATACCAGGCTTATGACTGTAACGTATACTTCAAGTTGAACTATCAAATTGGCGGCGCCGATCATACCCTTGGTCAATGGCATGAAGTTTACGATGGCTTATACTATCCCGTGGATATCGACCTTAGCTCATTGGCGGGCCAAAGCGTAACCTTCAAATTGGTTGTAAATGCCAACGGCTCAGCATATCAGGATCAAGCTTTATGGCTGGACCCGCGCATTGTCCGCATGGGCCTTCAACCTTCATCTACCGCAACTGGCACCGCGACGGTCACATCCACGCCAACGGCAACAGCTACCGATACATCCACGCCAACGGCCACAGCTACTGACACATCCACCCCAACGGCAACAGCTACCGATACATTGACCCCAGCGCCTTAAAACAAGGTGCGATATAATGAATAAGGAAATAATCTCAAAGGGCTTCAGTGAGAACCATATTTTGTGCGGCACTATTTTCTTCTGTACGCAACTTGAGTCATGAAGGTAATCGAGCTGCAATACGAAGACAAAGTATTGGAGGTTTCCTTATGCAACAAATAAAACATCTTTGGCCGGCCGCTTTCCTGATTTTGACTGTGGCTTTGGCCTCATGTAATGTTGGCAAAGCTCCCCCACCTACAACCGATGCCAATGCTGTTTATACTTCTGTGGCAGGCACAATGATCGCACAGATGAATGATCAACTGGCTCAAACATCTCAAGCTGTGGCACCTACCGCGACCCCCAGCCCCACGGAATTAGCCACCCTGCCGCCGCTGCCTACCTTATCGGTAGAATCCACTCTTACGCCTTTCAGCACAATCCTTGCTGGCTCACTCACTCCCTTGGCGATCATAACGCCTGTTGGCGGCACGCCCGCCGCGAGCGCGGGAGGAACCGGGTCAACAAGTTCGACCGCAGTCGGCTGTGCAGACTCGGTTTTCTATGCAGATATTACCATTCCAGATGGTACAACGGAAAAGCCGGGTACCGCCTTCACAAAAATCTGGCGGATGAAGAATACAGGTACTTGTAAATGGGGTGAAGGCTTCAAATTTGCCTTTGCCTATGGAAGCAGGATGGGCGGCGGAGATTTTACATTTACGCGAGAATACGATTTTGTGCCGACGGGAGGGACAAAGGATTTGGGAATCAAGTTGACCGCGCCCAGTGTGCCGAATGCCTACACCGGCTGCTGGAAAATGCAGACGGATAGCGGATATTGGTTCGGCCAGGCGGCTTGTGTGACCATCAAAGTTGCCAAGTAATGAACCCTTAGCTTAGATTGAAAGGACCATTATGAAAATCAAATTTTGGATCGTTGCAATGGTCGGGACAATGCTACTCATCTCCTGTGCTCCCTTACAACTTGCAGCGCCGACGCAGAATGTGGCTTTCGTCAAGACGTCTGCTGCACAAACCGTGATTGCCAACTTTACGCTCACAGCCACATGGGCGGTCCCCACCTCGACCTCGCAAGCGCTTGCTACGCCAACCCTTGCGCTTCAACC
>JBJKOR010000554.1:0-3807 GCA_046707185.1 Anaerolineales bacterium
TTTTTGTTAAGGTTCATCGAACTCTATAGTCAAGTAAATAAGGCAAGAAGCTAATAAGATTGTAAGCGCGACAACTGGTAAAATCTCATTGTCATGTCAAACGAATCTCTTGTCATCTACTCCATGAGCAAAGTGGGACGCATCGCCGCGTAGCGCGCCCAATAAACAAATCCTGCGCGAACGCTGCGCGGTCCCTCGGCTTTTACTACGGCGCCACCTTCGGTCGGCGTGCTGGGACTCAACGGCGCGGGCAAGGATATAACAGAACTCCGAGATTTCCAAAATCTCGGAGTTCTTTATTTCATATGGGTATTGCCTCGCGTAAAATATGTTTTCCAATTTTAGGCTTGAGTGAATCCTTCATCACCAAATCCACTTTCACCCCTAAAAGATCGGACAGGTAATTTTCAATCGCAATGAAGGTCAACAGGCTTGGGGCTTTACTGAATGTGACCAGGATATCCAGATCACTGTCCTTTTTTTGCTCGTCACGCACATAGGAACCGAACACTTCCAGCGTTTCCACGCTGTAACGCTCCGCAAGCATTGGAATTTGCTGGCGAAGTATCTCAAGCATTTTCTTCAAGGAACGTGTGCGTGCCATGATCAAATTATACAACACAAACATCGAGTAAAATTCCCTCACCATGTCAACCGAAACCACCCAAGTCATTTACTCCATGAACAAAGTTGGGAAGATCGTCCCTCCCAATAAACAAATCCTGCGCGATATCTCACTCGGCTTCTACTACGGCGCCAAGATTGGCGTGCTGGGGCTCAACGGCGCGGGCAAGTCCACGTTACTGCGTATCATGGCGGGCGTGGACAAGGACTACATCGGCGAGATCGCCCAGTCCAAAGGCTACACTGTCGGCTTGCTCGAGCAGGAGCCGAAATTAGATGAAACGAAAACCGTTATTGAAGTGGTTAGAGAAGCGGTGCAGCCCATTGTCGATATGTTGGCGCACTTCGACGAAGTCAACGCCAAGTTTGCCGAGCCGGATGCCGACTTCGATGCCTTGATCGCCGAACAAGCTAAGCTGCAGGAACAACTCGACAAGGTCGATGCTTGGAATCTGGATTCGCATTTGGAAGTTGCGATGGACGCCCTGCGCTGCCCGCCGAGCGATACGCCGGTCAAGGTGTTATCGGGCGGTGAACGCCGCCGCGTCGCGCTGACCCGTTTGCTGCTCACCGAACCCGACATTCTCCTGCTCGACGAGCCGACCAACCACCTCGACGCCGAGTCGGTGGCGTGGCTCGAACATCATCTGCGCGAATACAAAGGCACGGTCATCGCCGTCACGCACGACCGTTATTTCCTCGATAACGTCGCGGGCTGGATTCTCGAACTCGACCGCGGCTATGGCATTCCGTGGAAGGGCAATTATTCTTCGTGGCTCGAACAAAAACAGGAGCGTATCCGCCTCGAAGAGAAGTCGGAGTCGAAGCGGCAGAAGACGCTCGAACGTGAACTCGAATGGATTCGCATGTCGCCCAAGGCGCGTCAATCCAAGGGACAAGCACGCGTCAGCGCTTATGAAAAGTTGCTTTCACAGGAAACCGAAGCACGCCGCGCAGATTTGGAAATCTACATCCCGCCGGGGCCGAGGCTCGGTGATATCGTCTTTGAATTTGGAGATGTGACTAAATCCTTTGATGAGCGCCTCATCCTCGACTCCTTTTCGGCTGCCGTTCCCCCCGGCTCCATCGTCGGGATAGTGGGCCCAAACGGTGCGGGCAAAACGACTTTGTTGAAGATGATCGTCGGCAAAGAAAAACCCGATAGCGGCTCCATCAAAATCGGCGAGACAGTCAAGCTGGCTTATGTCGATCAATCGCGTACGCTCGATCCGGAGAAAACCGTCTACGAAGAAATCTCGCAGGGACAGGAAACTCTCGAACTCGGCAAGCGCAGGATCAACGCACGCGGCTATTGTTCCTCGTTCAACTTCATGGGAACCGACCAGCAGAAAAAAGTCGGCATTCTCACCGGCGGCGAGCGCAACCGCGTCCATTTGGCCAAGACGCTCACCGAAGGCGCCAACGTGCTCTTGCTCGACGAACCCACCAACGATCTGGACGTCAACACGCTGCGCGCTTTGGAGGATGCCCTCGAAGAATTCGCAGGCACAGCCCTGGTCGTCAGCCACGACCGCTGGTTCCTCGACCGCATCTGTACGCATCTGATCGTCTTCGAAGGCGACTCGCTGGCGAAGATGTACATCGGCAACTGGTCGGATTACGAGACGATGATGCGCGAAAAATTCGGCAAGGATTTGACCCCGCATCGAGTCAAATACCGGACATTGAAACGATGATCCGGAGTGCGTTGCACCTTACTCCATGAGATTCTTCCTCAGCTTGGTCTCGCCTCCTTATAGGGTAGGGTCATCCCGTTTGGTGCGACGCACCTTTTCTGCTCATTCGGATTGCCTTTCCAACTGACACATGAGGGGAATTCAGAATGTAAAGAGAAAAGCAAATGGCGGTTACTTTGAAAGTGACCGCTATTTTTATTGCCCCTGTTGCCGCACGTATTGGTCGCGCATCAGCTGAATTTCATACAGAATGTTACCTGCACGCTCCTTGACAAGCTTTCTTGCCTTTGGTAAAGTAAGCTTACTTACCGGTCGGTAAGTTTGTTTTTCTAAAGGAGATCCGTTATGAGTGACAAAACCCGCAACCAGATATTGCTGGTACTATTCTTGGGCGTGCTGATGGGCGCGCTGGATATTGCAATTGTTGCACCGGCCCTGCCCGCCATCCAAAACTTTTTTGGCGTTGGCGACCGCGCCTTGACGTGGACATTCACCATCTATGTGCTGTTCAATTTAGTCGGTACGCCGCTGATGGCGAAACTCTCCGATATGTTCGGACGCCGGCTGATCTACGTGCTGGACGTGACCCTGTTTGGGTTTGGCTCACTGATCGTTGCCCTTTCCCCGGCAAACCTGTTTGCCATGTTATTGGTTGGGCGTGTCCTGCAAGGCTTCGGCGTGAGCGGTGTCTTCCCCGTTGCCAGTGCGGTGATCGGCGATACTTTCCCGCCTGAAAAACGCGGCGGCGCGCTCGGTCTGATCGGTGCGGTGTTTGGACTTGCCTTCCTCGTGGGACCCATCCTGGGAGGCATCATTATGACGATTGCAACATGGCAATGGCTGTTTATCGTTAACTTGCCCATCGCATTGATTGTGGTGGTCATGGGCTTGAAATTGATCCCATCCGATCATCCCGACTCACGCGGCGCATTCGACTGGGCAGGTATGTTGACGCTCGGCGTTCTGTTGGCTTCCTTCGCCTATGGCCTCAACCAGATTGATACGGCAAATTTCTTCGGCAGTCTTCTTTCGCTGAATGTCCTGCCTTTCATTCTGCTCACTGTCGTCCTGCTCTTTGTGTTCATCGACATCGAGCAAAAATCCGCAGACCCTGTTTTGCGTTTGACCTTGTTCGAGAGCCGTCAGTCTGTGCTGGCAAGCGCGCTTTCGGCGGGCGCGGGGATTGGCGAAGTGAGCATGGTTTTCATCCCTGCGCTGGCGATTGCCGCCATGCCCGGAATTGTAGACAAACACACCTCAAGTTATTTGCTCATGCCGGTTGTATTGGCGCTTGCCATCGGTTCGCCGATTTCAGGGCGGTTGCTCGATAAGTTCGGTTCAAAAGTCGTTGTCACCGCTGGGACATTTCTTTTAGCAATTGGGGCGCTAATGTTCGGAATTTTGAATTCCACAATGTCGATGTTTATCGTTGCGGGTTTGATCATCGGCTTTGGACTTTCCGCTTTGCTTGGCGCACCGGTACGGT